>DAHUXY010000283.1 GCA_027315505.1 Vulcanimicrobiota bacterium
GCCGGCAAGACCACCACCAAAGTGTTGGCCGCGCAATTGCTGGCCGCGCGATTCGGCGAACGCGTGCTCGCATCGCCGGCCAACGAAAACAACGAAATCGGCGTGAGCAAGTTGCTGTTGGCGGCTTCGAACGACGAGCACGACGTGCTCGTCGTGGAGATGGGCGCGCGTAACTACGGCGATATCGCCGCCTTGGTGGCGATCGCGCGGCCGCACATCGGCATTCTCACGAACGTAGGCGAAGCGCACCTGGAAATCATGGGCTCGCGCGAACGTTTGGCCGAAACGAAATGGGCGATCTTCGGAGAAGGCGCGCACGCCGTGCTGAATCTTGACGACGCCGTCGCCCGCGAGCGAGCGTCGTCGCTCCCGCGAGACGCGCACTGGTTCGCCGCGCTCGATACCGACGCGGCACTCGAGTTCCCGGGACGCTCGACCACGCTGATCGGTCGCACGCTCCTGCGCGAACGCGATGGGCAACGCGTACGCGACCACGATGTCGACGTGCTGTTGCCCGGCAAGCACAATCGCTACAACCTCGCGGCCGCCCTCGCCGCCGCGTGCGAGCTCGGAGTTGAAACTGAGGCCATGCTGCCGCTCGTGCCGGGCCTGCATCTTCCGCCCGGCCGCTTTGAATCGGTGTTGCTCCGCAACGGCGTACGCGTGATTTACGAAGCGTACAATGCAAACGCGAGCGGCATGATGGCCGCGCTCGACGCGTTCGCGCAGGAGCCGGGCGCCACCCACATCGCCGTGCTTGCCAGCATGGCGGAACTAGGGGGCGAAGCGCCCGCACTGCACGAGCGCGTCGGCGCGCACGCCGCGGCGACGAACGTCGATTGGTTGCTTGCCGGCGGCGAGTACGCGCAGGAGCTGGCGCGCGGCGCGCGCGACGCAGGGCTCTCCTGGGAGCGCATCGCCACGTTCGCGACGAATGATGACGCGGTGCGATGGCTACGAGAGCGCTCGCGCACCGGCGATGTGGTGTTGCTCAAAGGTTCGCGCAAGTACAAGTTAGAGGAAGTCTTACAGGGGTTGCAGGTATGAGCCGCCCTCTGTTGGTCGCGCGCCCGGAGGTCCCGGCCGGGCTTATCGCGCTCCCGGTCCGCACGCAACTCGTGCGGTCGGGCGACGATTTGGCCGGCATCGTCGCGCATGCCGTGGCGGGCATCGCGCGCCCCGGCGACGTGATCGCCATCTCGGAGACGGCGGTTGCCATCGCGCAGGGCGCCTTCGTTCCGGCGGAATTCGTGCGCCCCTCGAAGCTCGCGTACGCGCTCGCGCGCCGCGCCGGGGCGCTCGCAACGGTCAGCCAGCCCGAATCGCTGCAACTGGTCATCGATGAAGTGGGCGCGTGGCGCGTCCTCTATGCGGCGGTCGCTCACGTGCTCGGGCGCCTGCGCGGCAAACGCGGCGTCTTTTACGAAGTGATGGGCGAAGCGATCGCCGCTATCGACGGATATACCGGCACGCTGCCGCCGTTCGAGCGCGCGATCGTGTTGGCCCCGCGCGAACCCGACGCGTTCGCGCAATCGGTCTTCGAACGCACCGGCATCGGCTGCGTCGTCGTCGACGCCAACGATTTGCAGAAGGCGAAAATTCTCGGCGCTTCGCTCGACGTCCGGCGTAGCGTCGTCGAGAACGCCCTGCTCGATAACCCGCACGGCAATGCCGACGAACAGACACCGGTCGTCGTGCTCAAATGGCGCGGCGCCGGAACGAATCCACTATACGAGGCAGCCTCATGACGATTCCGTGGATGCTCGTCTCGCTCGCGGTTGGGTTTCTCATTGCCGCATTCGGCGGCGCGGCGCTCTTGGCGGCGCTGCGCCGGCTGCAATTCAACCAGCGCGCCTACGAAGACGCGCCGGAGACGCATCAGGGAAAGACCGGAACGCCGACCATGGGCGGCATCCTCTTCATCGTTGCGCTCGTGCCGCTGTTGGCAGGGGCGAAAACCCCGTTCGCGCTGGAATTGTTTCTGCTCGTGTTGGCTTGCGGCGCCGTGGGATTTATCGACGACTATCTGGGCATCCGCTTCGGGCGCAACCGCGGGCTGCGCGCGCGCACGAAGTATTTGGCGACGGCGCTCATCGCAATCGTGTTTTTGCGCGCGCTTACGGAGTCGTACGATTTCTTTCCGCGCGACGTGCTCTTTCATGCGGGCACCTACTCGCTGGTCGCGCCGCATTGGCTCTGGCTGTTGCTCGGCATCCTTGCGGTAACCGGAACCATTCATGCCGTCAATCTTACCGATGGGTTGGATGGCTTGGCAACGGGCACGATATTGCCGCCGCTTGCCGTCCTTACCGTGGTCGGATTCGAACTCGGGCTGCCCGCGCCGACGCAGGCCGCGTTGCTCGGCATCGGCGCCGGCTGCGGCTTCCTCATCTACAACCGGTACAAGGCGCGCATGTTCATGGGCGACACGGGGTCGCTAGCGCTGGGAGCGCTGCTTTCGGGTATCGCGATCGTGGAAGGCGAGATGCTACTGCTGCTCCTGATCGGCGGCGTCTTCGTCGCCGAGGCGCTCTCGGTGATCGTGCAAGTGCTGTACTTCAAGGCCACCGGCGGCAAACGAATCTTCCGCATGAGCCCGCTCCATCATCATTTCGAACTCGGCGGATGGGCTGAAACCAAGGTAACCGCGCGCTTTTGGATCGCGTCCTTCCTGCTCTCCGTCGCGGCGCTGGCGGTGGTGCGATGAGCGCGCT
>DAHUXY010000003.1 GCA_027315505.1 Vulcanimicrobiota bacterium
GTTTCCAGCCGGGTCAGCAAGTCGTCGCGGTCGCGCCTGCCACTAAAACTCGGTTCGTCCACTGGAACGGAAGGGCGGCGCGAAAGCGTCGCCCTTCGACTTTAATCGCGAGGTGGGTAGCGACGTCCGGCCAATCTAGCAGGGTCATGCCCAAGACCGAATACTGGCAATGGTACGTCGAGGAATCGGCCCCGACTGAGCAGCACCACCATGCGATCGACGAAGTCTACTTCGCCGGGCGTTCCGAATTCCAGCAAGTCTCCGTCATTCGTACGCCCGTCTTCGGCAAGATGCTGATCCTCGACGGCGATACGCAGAGTTCGCAGAACGACGAGAAGATTTACCACGAAACGCTGGTGCATCCCGCGATGGCCGCCGCGGCGGATCGCAGCGAGGTGCTGATCCTCGGCGGCGGCGAAGGCGCGACGCTGCGCGAGGTGCTTCGCGATCCGAGCGTGCGCCGCTGCACCATGGTCGACATCGACGGCTTGGTGGTGGACCTCTCTAAGAAATTTCTTCCCGAATGGGCTGACGGCGCATTCGAAGACCCGCGTGCCCGCGTGATCGTCGGCGATGCGCTGGCGTTCATGCGCGAGGATCGCGATACGTACGGTATCGTAATCTCCGATCTCACCGAGCCGCTCGAGGATTCTCCCAGCAATATCCTGTTCAACGAGGACGTTTTCGGGCTGATCAAATCCCGCTTAGCCGAAGACGGCGTTTACGTGCTTCAGGCCAGCACCGCGGCCTTCCATAACGCTTCGCTGCATTGCAAGATGGCGCGAACCTTGCGCCGGCACTACCGTTACGTTACGTCGTTTTTTACGCACGTTCCGGCCTTCGACACCGACTGGGCGTTTTTGGCATGCAGCGACCGCGTCGACGTCGCCGCACTCGACCCGGCGCGAATCGACGCGTACTGCGCCACCCTGCGCGGCGAGAGCTTTTTTTACGACGCGCAGACGCATCGCCGCATCTTTGCGCTGCCGCTCTATCTGCGCCGGATGCTCGCCGCCGGCGGGGAGACGTTCTAGCGATGGACGCCGATTTTGCTTCGGCGCCGCACCGGTGGGAGAAAGAGAAGTCGCACTTCGTCGCGCTGCTCGATCTCAAACTCGAGAGCGTGGAGCGCGGTAAAGCCGTGATGCGTATGCCGTTTCGGCCGGAAATCGCCAATGGGGCCGGGGCCGTTCACGGCGGCGCGATCGTGAGCCTGTGCGATACGGTCTTTTACGTGGCGCTCGCATCGGTGTACGGACGCGAACAAGACACGGTCACCGTCGCTCTCCAATGCAATTTTCTGGCCCCCGCCCTGCCGCCGCACGATTTGATCGCCGAGGCCACCGTGCTGCGCTCGGGCCGCCGCATCTGCTACGGCGAGGTGCAGGTGCTGAGCAACGGCCGGCTCGTCGCCCACGCGACGCTGAACTTTCTCAACACGTATCCCGAAGAGCGGACGCCCCAAGGGGCGCTCCACTCAAAGGACGCCGTACCCCTTAAGGAGTCACGACCGTGAACACGGAGAGCCCTGTAAAACGCACCGCGCTATACGACGAACACGTTCGGTTGGGAGCGCGCCTGATACCGTTCGGCGGCTTCGACATGCCGGTGCAGTACGGCGGGATCCTCAAGGAGCACGATGCCGTGCGGCATCGCGCCGGGCTCTTCGATCTCTCTCACATGGGGCAGTTCGTTCTCGAGGGTGAGAACGTCGCCGCCTGGGCCGAGACGCTGACGATCAATGCGGTCGCGAGCATGAAGCCGTTGCAAGCCCGCTACAATATTTTCTGCAATCCGCAAGGCGGCGCGCACGACGATACGATCTTCTATCGTCTGGACGGCCGTTGGCTCTTGGTGGTCAATGCATCGAACGCCGATAAAATGTGGACGCATCTCAACGCGAACCTCGGCGATAGCGGCGTGAAACTGACGAATCTCCACGGCCGCAACGCGTTGATCGCGATTCAAGGCCCCAAGGCGGTCGCGATGTTGCAACGGCACGTCGATATCGATCTCTCCGCGGTGAAATATTATTTCTGCGCGCAGGGTAACGCATACGGCAAACCCGCCATTCTCGCGCGAACGGGATACACCGGCGAGGACGGTTTCGAGCTATTTCTCGAAGGCGAGGACGCGGCCGGCATTTGGAGCGCCTTGCTCCGCGACCATGCGGGTGAGGGCCTCGAAGCGTGCGGGCTCGGCGCGCGCGACGTCCTGCGCCTGGAGGCCGGGATGCCCCTGTACGGCCACGAGTTGACCGAAGAGATTACCCCGGTGCAAGCCGGGCAGACGTGGGCGCTCAAGCTCTCCAAGCCGGCGTTTGTCGGTAAAGAGGCGCTCGCGGAGCAACTCGAGCGCGACGACTTCTCTCGCATCGTCGGCTTGACGATGGAGGGCCGCGCTCCCGCCCGTGAGGGCTACGCGGTCTTTATGGGCGACCGAGCCGTCGGCGAAGTTCGCAGCGGTTCGCTCGCGCCCGCAGTCGGCAACAAAAACATCGCCACCGCCCTGGTCGCGAAGGAGGCCGCAACCGTCGGCACTTCTTTGACGGTCGAGATTCGTGGCACGCGGCACCAAGCAACGGTCGTCGCAATGCCGTTCTATAAACGTCCCCAGTAATCGCACTTTCTTTAGGAGATACGACGTCGTGGCGCAGCCTGCAGATCTGCTCTATAGCAAAGAACACGAATGGGTGAAAATCGATGGCGACGTTGCGACCGTCGGTATTACCGACTACGCGCAAAATTCGCTGGGCGATATCGTCTACGTCGAGTTGCCGAAGGTCGGAAAGAAGATCGACCAGTTCGGCAATATCGGCGTCGTCGAGTCGGTGAAGGCCGTCTCGGATCTCTTTACGCCGATCGGTGGCGAAGTGATCGAAGTCAATGCCGGGCTCGATGCCGATCCCGCCGCGGTCAATCGCGAGCCCTACGGCGCCGGCTGGCTCTTTAAGGTTAAAGTCGCGGACCCGTCCCAGAAGAGCAACCTGCTCTCTCCCTCCGACTACGAGGCCATAGCGGTCGATTAATATGTACACACCCCACACCGAGCGCGATATTCGCGAGATGCTGGAGGCGATCGGCGTATCGTCGCTGGAGGAACTCCTGCGCGTGCCCGCCGCCGTCGCCCTCAAGGCCGAGCTCGATATCGTTCCGGCATTGCCGGAGTACCAATTGGCGCGGCGCTTCGAGCACTTCGCGCGGAAGAATACCGGCGCGGACGCGATTTCGTTTTTAGGAGCGGGCGCCTATCGGCACTACGCTCCACCCGCCATCGCATCGCTGGCCATGCGCGGCGAGTTCCTCACCGCATACACGCCCTACCAAGCCGAGGTCTCGCAAGGGTACTTGCAGGCGATCTACGAGTGGCAGAGCTACATCTGCCTGCTCACGGGTATGGACATCGCCAATGCGTCGGTGTACGACGGCGCGACGGCTTTGGCCGAGGGCTCGATCATGGCGATCAACGCCAACGGCCGGCGCAAACTCTTGGTTTCGCGCGCGGTCGATCCGAACTATCGGGCGGTGCTCAAGACGTACTGCGACGGCCTGGATGTGGAGATCGACGAGATCGCCGTCCGCGCGGACGGAACGACCGATCTCGACGCGCTGGAAGCTGCCGTCGCGAGCCGAACGTATGCGGCGGTAGCGCTGCAGTCCCCGAATTTCTTCGGCGCGGTCGATGGCCTTTCGCCGTCCGCTCGCGATGCGGTCGAAGCGAGCGGCACAGTGCCGATCACGGTCGTCTCGGAGGCGCTCTCTCTCGCGGCGCTTGCGACGCCGGCATCCTGGGGAGCGCAGATCGTCGTCGGCGAAGCGCAGAGCTTCGGCGTCGCGCTCGCGTACGGCGGGCCCTATGTCGGCTTCATCGCATCGACCGAAGAGCACATGCGCCGGATTCCGGGGCGATTGGTCGGGAAAAGCGTCGATAAAGAAGGCCGCCCGGCCTACGTCTTAACGCTGCAAGCGCGCGAACAACACATTCGGCGCGAACGCGCCACGTCGAACATCTGCACCAACCAGGCTCATTGCGCGTTGATCGCCACGATGTACCTGTCGCTGATGGGCAAGACCGGCTTGCGCGACGTCGCCGCCCTCAACCTCGAGCGCTCGCGCGAAGCGGCAACGGCGGTTTCGTCGATCGAAGGGATCGATCTAAAATTCACGGCGCCGTTCTTCAACGAGTTCGTCATCGACGTGCACCAAGATACGGCACCGGTTCTCGCCGCGCTCAAAGCGCGCGGCATCTTGGGCGGCGTCGATCTCGGCCGCTTCTACCCGGAATATGCAACCTGCATCCTGGTGGCCGCAACGGAACTGACCACCACTGCAGATATCGCCGCACTGGCGGCATCGCTTCAAGAGGTCGTACATGTCCACGCTCACGCCCGATAGCACCCAGCCGCTCATCTTCGAACTCGGCCAAGAGGGCCGGGCGAACCGCTACGTCGAGACGGGAAAGCCGCTCGATGCGTTTCTCCCGTCGTCACTGCTGCGCTCGGAACTCCCGCTGCCGGATAATAGCGAGCTCGACGTGGTGCGGCATTTCACCAAGCTTTCGCAGCGGACGTTCGGGATCGACCTGGGTTTCTATCCGCTCGGATCGTGTACGATGAAGTACAACCCGCGTGTGAACGATGCGATGGCCTCGCTGCCGCAGTTCCGGGATCTGCACCCGTACGCGCCGGACGACATGGCGCAGGGCGCCCTCCAGGTGATGTACGAACTCGAGCGCAACCTCGCGTCGCTGTTCGGCATGGCGGCGTTCTCCCTGAATCCTTCGGCCGGAGCGCATGCGGAGCTTGCGGCGTTACTGATTGCCAAGAAATATTATAAAGAACGCGGCGAGATCCGCCGGGATAAGGTGATCGTCCCGGACACCGCCCACGGCACCAATCCGGCCTCGGCGGCGATGTGCGGTTTCAAGGTCATCTCGCTGCCGAGCGACGAGCGCGGACGCGTTAGCGTGGAAGAGATCAAGAAAGTGCTCGGCCCCGATACGGCCGTTTGCATGATGACCAATCCGAATACCCTCGGGTTATTCGAAGATCATATTCACGAGATCACGGCGGCCGTACACGCGGCCGGCGGTTTGATGTATTACGACGGCGCCAATGCGAACGCGATCATGGGCAACGTGCGTCCGGGTGACATGGGCTTCGATCTCATGCATCTCAACCTGCACAAGACCTTCACGATCCCGCACGGCGGCGGCGGGGCGGGGCACGGCCCGATCGGCGTTGCCGCCCACTTGGTCGATTACTTGCCGACGCCGCTGGTCGTGGCTACGCCTAAATCGAACGGCGACGCCATGGGCTCCCCAAGCGACCGTCTGACGTTCGCCCTGGATTTCGATCGCCCCAAATCGATCGGCCCGATGCGTTCGTTCTGGTCGAACTTCGCGCACGCGGTTCGCGCTCTGGCCTACATCTATTCCAACGGAGCGGAGGGCCTCGCCAAGGTCTCGCAGCTCGCGGTGCTCAATGCCAACTACGTCCGCGTCAAAGTCGCCGAGTTTTTGGAAGCACCCTATCCCGAGATTTGCCGCCACGAATTCGTGGTCTCGGCCCAGACCTTGAAGAAGGCGACGGGCGTGAGGGCGCTCGATATCGCTAAGGCTTTGCTCGATCACGGCATGATGGCTCCCACCGTCTACTTCCCGCTCCTGGTCCCCGAGTGCCTGATGATCGAACCGACCGAGACCGAATCCAAGGAGACGCTCGATCGCTTCGTCGAGGTGCTCCGGGGCATCGTCCAGACCGCTCAGAGCGACCCGCAGCAGCTCTTCGACGCTCCGGTAACCACGGTCGTCGGCCGAGTCGACGAGACCAGGGCGGCCCGTCAGCCGAATCTGCGCTGGGAAGCCCAAAGAGGGTAACCCTTCTGGCAGGCTCTTCTTGGGTGTAGAGGCTATAATGGTGGTAATCGGGGGGCGCAACTTGGGCCCCCTTCCACGTCTCTCTTACGGGTTGATCGAATGCGGATCAAGTACGAAGTGTCGGCCGGCGGGCTCGTCCTACGCCCGCGCGAGACGACCTATGATGCACTGCTCATCGGTCGCGGTACTCCGCGCGTTTGGACGCTGCCCAAGGGACACGTGGAAGCGCGCGAATCGAACGAACAAGCCGCGTTGCGCGAAGTTCGAGAAGAGACGGGCTGCTGGGCCGAATTGCTCACCAGGCTCAACGAAATCTCGTATTGGTTCTACGTGGGGAAGTCGAAGCACAAGAAATCGGTGACCTTCTACCTGATGCGCTACCTCTCGGGCGATACCGCCAACCACGACCACGAGGTTGACGAAGCCCGCTGGTTCGATATCATGGCGGCCAGGCGCGCCCTCAAATACGTGAACGAAAAGCGCTTGGTCGATCTTGGCTTGGAGTATCTCGCCGCGAATCCGGAAGTCTTCCCCGAGATCCCGATCCTCGCGCGGACGGCAGAACAGAAGACCTCTTGAGCGGCGTGGCAACTAAGGACGTCCTTGCAGCGGAGCCTCCGCCCGGCGAGGACCGGGCGCAGCATGCCGGCGAGCAGGCCGCAGAGCGCGCCTGCCGGGTTCAACTCGACGTCTTCGACGGCCCGCTCGATTTGCTGCTCAGCCTCATCAAAGAGCAGCAGCTCGATATAGCGACGGTTCCCCTTGCGAGCGTCGCCTCGCAGTACCTATCGTACGTGCGGCTCATGGAAGATCTCGATATCGAGGTTGCGGCGGAGTACCTCGTTATCGCCGCAACGCTCGTGTTTTTGAAGTCCAAGGCGTTGTTGCCGCCGATCCCGCAAGAGTTCGTCGACGAAGATTCGGAGACGCCGGAGCAGGTTGAAGAACGTCTGCGCCGCCGGCTGATAGCGTACTCGCGTTATCGCGAGCTAGGCTTGGAACTGCGAGCGCGGCAGGACGAAGCCAGCGGATTTTACTTTCGGGAGTCCGGCGACCCCACCAGCGATCTCGTCCAGCGCTATCGCATCGATCCCGAACGGCTGAAACGCGCTTTTATCGCGATGTTGCGCCAAGCCCGCCCGGAGAAACGTTCGATCGTCCGCGAACGGGTCTCGCTCCTGGCGCAGATGGATTACATCTCGCGTAGCGTCAAGGAGCACGGCGAGGTGTATTTCAGCGCGCTCTGCCACGAGCTCGGAATGACTCGCGAGGTCATCATCGTCACGTTCCTGGCCGTACTCGAACTGGTACGCCGGAACCGCGTCGAGATCGAGCAACCCGAACTCTTCGACGACATTCGCATTTTCCCAATCTCACAATCACACGAAGGCTGATCCGTGCAAACCGAAGACGTTCCGATCATAGAAGACACTCCGGACGCCGCTGCCGTGCCCGAGGATCGCCTCGACGACGACGCGCGAAACCTCCATCACGAAGCCGCCGATATCGAACGGTCGATCGAGGCGTTGCTCTTCGTCGCGAGCGAGCCGCTCGAGAACAAGCGCATCGCCAAACTCACCGGCGCCGACGAACGAGCGGTGGCCTTGGCGGTTCAATCGCTGCAAGAGCGCTACGCCGATCGCGGCATCGTCCTGCGCGAGCTGGCGGGCGGATACCGGTTTGCGACGTCGTCGTCTGCGCGCGAAGCCGTCGAGGCCTATTTGCTGCCGCCGCGCACGTCGCTCTCGGCGCCGGCTCTCGAGGCGCTGGCGATCATCGCGCACATGCAACCGGTCACCAAAAGCGAGATCGAAGCGATACGCGGCGTCAACTCGGACAGCGTCGTCAACACGTTGTTGGATCGCAACCTCATCGGTGAAGCCGGACGCAAGGACGTGGTCGGACGTCCGATGCAGTATAAGACGACGGCGTTCTTCCTGGAGTCGTTCGGGCTCAACTCGCTCGCCGATCTTCCGCAACTGGAACTCGAACCGGGCCAGCCGCTCGAACTCAATCTCCTCGTTCCCGCGGAGCCGGCAGCGGAGACATCCGAAGAAGAAGCGGCCGCAGAAGAAGCCGTCGCAGAAGACGCCACCGCCGAGCAGCCCTCCGCTATCGACCCCCAAGCATGAGCGCCTACGACAGCTACGCCGCCGGCCGAACCGGGTTTTCGAACGATCTCTACAACACACTCGTCGGCTTTGGCCTTTCGCAGCGGCACCGCGTCCTAGACGTGGGCTGCGGGAGCGGTTTGGCGAGCGAACCGCTCATCGCTAACAACTTCCAAATAACCGGCGTCGACGCTTCCGAGCCCATGCTCGCGCAGGCCCGCCGTGAATTTCCCGACGCCTCTTGGACCGCCGGCCGGGCGGAATCGCTACCGTTTCAAGACGCCAGCTTCGACGCCGCCATCAGCGCACAGGCATTCCATCACTTCGATCGCACCAAAGCGATCGCCGAAATTCTGCGCGTCGTGCGCCCCGGCGGCATGGTCGCGATCTGG
>DAHUXY010000018.1 GCA_027315505.1 Vulcanimicrobiota bacterium
CAGGCGCGCACGCAAGCAATCGTCTCGCTCGCACCGAACGGCGTGGCCGTCGTCTCCACGCCGGCTCCGATCCCCATCGGCGTTCACGTTCCACATGCAACGTTCTCGTCCTCACCCTTGGCAACGCCCGCATCGATGAAAGAGCGCGGGCCGATCGTCGAGCCGTCGATGGGGCCCGGATATCCGGCGCAGGCGCCCTCGCCCGTGACGCAGGAGACTCCCGGGCGCGCCCCTATCACCCCACCACCGTCGTCATGAAGGGATCTCAACGCATGCTCGCACGCATTACCACCGCCACGCTGGCGCTCGTCCTTACCGTATGCTCCGCACTCTCGGCGGCGCAGTCCCCCTCACCGAAGCCCCAGGGCGCGGAAGTCGCATTCGTGCAGTCGGTACAGCGCGCGCTCGCATCGCGCTATGCAACGCCTGCCGACGCCGAACGCGCCGGATACTTTCGCTTTACCAACGAGGACAGCAGCGGATCGATCAGCTACGCGAACCTGCATTGGCAGAGTAGCGACGTCGAGCATCCCAGCCAGCTGTGGTACGACGTTCACGGCAACTTGCTGGGGGCCGATTACTCGGTCATGCAGAGCGCCTCGCCCAAAGCGCCCAAGCTCTGGGGTGTCAATCCCGCGCGGTGGCAGAAGATTGACGAGCACCTGCATTACGTGCTTGCCGGGCCGCCGATGAGCAGCGATTATCACGGCATGGGGAAGAAAAAATTTCTCGCCGCGGGGGGCAGCCTCGCCCATCCCTCGGCGGCAACGCTCGTGAAAATGGGGCTCGTCAAAAGCCCCAGCCAGGTCGCGCACGTCTTCGTTTTTCCGTCCATCTGGGATCTGCAGGTCTGGGTAAAACCCAATCCTAACGGCGCTTTTGCGATGATGAATCCACTCGTTACGCCGTCCAAAAACGCCGGAAAAGACTCGATGTAGCGCTTACTGACAGCGCGATTGAGCCAGCGCCAAGGCGCGATCGACGGCCGTCGATTGCGCCTTTTGCATGGTATCGCGCCGCGAATCGTAGCGCAGGTAACTCTTGAGGTCGCGCATATCGCGCGGGATGCCGAGTTCCGATGGATCCATCCCGCCGGCCGGGTGAGGGTGCGCGAGCGGATCGTACTCCATCATGCTCTGCACCAGCCCGTGCAGATCGTATGCGATCTGCTTCTGTATCGCGTAGGCGGCCTCCAGGCTCGAAACCGTGGCCAGCATTTGCTCGCGGGATGCGGCATCGTCCGTCAATGCGGCACCGGCGCGGAGCCGGTCGATCTGCGCTCCGATCTGCGGCAGGGAACGGTCGATCTCGCCGACGTGTTGCATCAGCCGGCCGCGCAAGACGTAAAAGTCGCTCGCGTACGTCGGCCGCGTGAAAAGAACGTTCAAATCGTCCAGCCGCTCGCCGACGATACGAAACGAGCGATCGTTGCCGAGCATCGGGACGAACGCCGCATTGAAGTGGCGTTGCAGGGCGCTGCAAAACGGCGTGGATTTTACCGTCTGAATCGTTCGCAGGGCCGGCGGAGACGGCGCCGGGGTCGCGACGAGGACGGCTAGAGCGAGCGCGAGCATCCCATCCTCGATCGGTTATTCGTTCGACCAGTAGTCCTTGAGCGCTTTGCCGCGCGAGGGGTGGCGCAGCTTGCGTAGCGCCTTGGCTTCGATCTGACGGATGCGTTCGCGCGTGACGCCGAACTCTTGGCCGACTTCCTCAAGCGTGCGCTGGTGGCCGTCCTCCAACCCGAAGCGAAGGACCAACACCTTGCGCTCGCGCTCGGTGAGGTTTTGCAAGACGTCGGCCATTTTCTCTTTGAGCAGCATGACCGACGCGGCTTCGGCCGGGGCGACCGCTTCCTGGTCTTCGATGAAATCGCCTAAATGCGAATCTTCTTCTTCGCCGATCGGAGTCTCGAGCGAGATCGGCTCTTGCGAAATCTTCATGACTTCGCGGACCTTCTCCGGCGTGAGGCCCATCGTCTCGGCGATCTCTTCGACCGTCGGCTCGCGGCCAAGCTCTTGCAGGAGCTGGCGCGATATCTTGATCAGACGATTGATCGTTTCAACCATGTGCACGGGGATGCGAATCGTACGCGCCTGGTCGGCAAGGGCACGCGTGATCGCCTGACGGATCCACCACGTCGCATAGGTGGAGAACTTGTACCCCTTGCGATAATCGAACTTCTCTACGGCACGAATGAGCCCGAGGTTCCCTTCCTGGATAAGATCCAGGAACAGCATGCCGCGCCCGACGTACTTCTTCGCGATCGAAACCACGAGCCGCAGGTTGGCCTCGGTGAGCTGGCGCTTCGCTTCCTCGCCGGTAACGACGATGCCCGAATCGGCGGTCCCGTTCTTGCCCAATTCGAGCACTCCGGCTTCGATGCGCATCGCCAATGATTTCTCTTGCTCCATCGAGAGCAACGGGACGCGCCCGATCTCCTTGAGATACATGCGCACGGGGTCTTCGAGCGACACCCCTTCGGGGATCGGTTCCTCGACGCCGGCCTCGACTTCCGGTTTCTCTTCTTTGGTCTCGTCGACGATCTCGATGCCCATGGCAGAGATCTCTTCGAATAATTCGTCGATCTGGTCCGGGTTGACGTCGTCGAGCGCGTCGAACGCCGCGTTGATTTCCTCATAAGTCAGCGATCCGCTCACTTTACCGCGAGCGACCAGCTTCTTCTTGAGTTCGTCCAGCGTCAGCGTCGGGGTCTGCGTCGCCGCCGCACTTGCCTTCTTGCGTGCCATAGTTGTACTTCTCACCTCCTTTCTCGTTTGCTCTGGGGTCCGCGCCTGCTGCGCTGTTTCTCTCTGGTTGTTAATGTCGTCCTACCGATTTATCTCTTTAGTTTGGCCCGAAGCGTCTCGAACTCTCGCCACAGCTCTTCGGGAATGGGTTGCCCCTGCGTAAGCATCTCGTTCGTCCGAATGTCTAGTTCCTTGTACCGCCGGTGTTCGTCTTCATGTGCGAACCGCTCGACCACCCGCTCCAAGTGACCTCGCCGCTCCTCCCGGTCGCCGTAACGAACCGTCGAGCTGCGATCCCGGCGGCCCAACTGCGCGAGCACTTCGAGCGCCGCATCGTCCTGCCCGAAGAGCGAGAAGACGTCCGCCGTGTCGCGTAAATCGTCCGCGCTTCGGACGATCCGTTCGTACATTGCCCGAAAAACGGTATTTCGGAACCGCGACGGATCGATGCGAGTGCCGAACTCCCGTGCGAGCGCCGGGTCCTCGAAAACGATCTCCAGGACATCGCGTTCGAACGCGGCCGATTCACCCTGCGCGCCGCGCGCTGCCCCGTGTACGGCGACGTGACGGCTTCCGGCCATGCCCGGCGCACCGGAGCGAGGAGCGAAATTTGCGCTGTTCGCGAGGAATCGGCTATTCCGAAGGTCGTCTACGTTCACCTTCAGTCGCCCGGCAACATACACGCGCCAGCGGTCCCATTCTTCACGCGGCGTCATGTCGCGAATCAACGCCTCGGCGCTGCGCGCAACGGCGGACGGAGAATCGAACCCGGCCGCGAGCCGATCGATCTCCGGGTCGAGCTTGTACTCGATTGCGGGTTTCGCCAGTTCGAGAAGCCGCGCGAACCCCGCGGCGCCGCGGGCCTTCACGAAACTATCCGGGTCCTCGCCCTGCGGCAGGGCGACGATCCGAACGCTGGATCCCGTGTGCTCGATAACCTTTGACGCAATATCTACCGCTTTGGTTGCAGCGCTGCTCCCCGCAGCGTCGCCGTCGAAACAGAGGAAGACGTTGTCCGCATACTTGCGTAGCTCGGTGGCTTGCTCCGCCGTGAACGCCGTGCCGAGCGCCGCCACCGCGTTCTCGAAACCGGCTTGGTGTAAGGCGATGCAATCCAAATAGCCCTCCACGACGATGAGCGTTCGGTTGCTCGCGGCAGAGCGGCGCGCGACGTTGAGCGCGAACAGGTGCCGCCCTTTCGTGTAGACGGGCGTGGTGGTCGTATTGAGATACTTCGGCTCTCCGGCACCGATCGCGCGGCCTCCGAAGGCGATCGCTTCGCCGGTGGTAGCATAGGTTGGAACCATGAGCCGATCGCGGTAGAAATCGTAGTAGCCGCGCTGCCCCTCTTTGACCAAGCCGGCTTTGGCCGCTACGTCGAGGTCGACGCCGCGGGAGCGTAGTTCGAGCGTCAGCGCGTCCCACGAATCGGGCGCGTAGCCGATGTGAAATTTCTCGATCGTCGCAGCGCCGAATCCGCGCGCCTCGCAGTACGCGCGCGCGGCGGTGCCGCGTGCATCGGCCAAGGCACGCTCGAAGAATTCCGTCGCGATGCGGTTCGCTTCGTAGATGGCTTCGCGTTCGCTGCGCGAGCGCGTGGCCTGCGGATTCTCCGGTTCGAGCTCGACCCCGGCCTTGGCGGCAAGCATTCGCGCGGCGTCGGCGAACGGCAGATTCTCAAGCTTCTGGATAAACGTGATGACGTCGCCGCCGACGCCGCAGCCGAAGCATTTGAAGAAACCGCGGTCCGGGTGGACGTGGAACGAGGGCGTCTTCTCCCCATGAAAAGGGCATAGGCCCACCAAATCGTTCCCGCGCTTTTTGAGCGGAACGTACTGGCCGATAAAGCTGGCGATATCGATCCGCGCGTGGATCTCGCGGATCGCTCCTTGATCGAATTTCACGATGAACTCCAGGCAGCATGTTCGAGCGCGAGGTCGAAGAACCCGCGTGTGAAGCGGATCTTCGACCCCATCCACCACTTCATCGAACTCCACGAGCGCGAGGCCCGGCTGCTCGACACGCCGGTCATGCAGCGCTTGCGCCGCCTGCGGCAGCTTGGGCTGGCCTATCTCGCGTTTCCGTCGGCCGAGCACTCTCGCTTCGGGCACGCCCTCGGCGCGCTCGCGATGGGGACCCGCGTTTTCGATGAAATCGTCCGGCACGGCCGCGATACGTTCGCGAACGACGCCGACATCGCATACCAGCGCCGGCTCGTGCGGGCCGCTCTGCTGCTCCACGATATCGGGCATGGCCCGTTCAGCCACGCGTGCGAAGCGGTGCTGGGCGTTCTGCACGAAACCCGCACGCGGGCCTTGCTGGAACTCCCCGAAATGGTCGAGCATCTTGCGGAGCTCGACGTCGATCCTCGCGACGTGCTCTCGCTCATTCTCGGCGCGCAAGACGGGCGCTACCCGGTGCTCAGCGAGATCGTGAGCGGCCCGAATCTCGACGCCGACCGCATGGACTACCTGCTGCGCGACAGTTATTTCACCGGCGTTGCAAGCGGCCGCTACGATGCGGACCAATTGGTGGCTTCGATGCGGGTGGTCGAGCATCAAGGCCGCAGCGTGCTCGGGATCGACGCGCGCGGTGTCGTCGCCTTGGAATCGTTTGTCCTCGCCCGCTACATGATGTTCGCCTCGGTGTACTTCCATCACACCACCCGCATGTTCGAGCGGATCCTTCAGGACGTGCTGCGAGAACTCTGGCCGGATCCGCGCGCGCTGGATCCCATCGAGACGTTTCTGGATTGGGACGACTCGCGCGTTCTCAACGATCTGCGCGAACGCCGGAGCGCGGCCTCGCGCGCCTTGCGCGAGCGCACGCGTCTCTATGCCGTGGTCGCGGAATTTAATGCCGAGCACGACCTCGCCCACTACGAACGTTGTGAAGCGGCCTTGATCGCCGCCTATGGAGCGCAGAACGTCTGGGGCGACGCGCAGGAACAGGTGCTGCACCGGCTTCCGCTCGGCGCTTCCGAGCATCACCGCACGGTTCTCGTGCAGACGCCGAGCGGCGCGGTCGACGCGCGCGAGGCCAGCGACCTGATTGCGAAGCTCTCCGGAAAAGCGTATTGGCGCAAACTCTTCGTGGTCCGCGCCAATGTCGATCTGGCAGAGGCCCGAAGCCTCTGTCGCATAACCGCCGTCCGGTAGCGGCGTCCCGCGGGCTAGTCCAACGCGCCGATCGTCGCTTGCGCCGCCGCGAGACGAGCGATCGGCACGCGATACGGGGAACACGAAACGTAGTCCAAGCCCAGCTGATCGCAGAAGGCCACGCTCGACGGTTCGCCGCCGTGCTCGCCGCAGATCCCGATTTTGAGACCGGCGCGCGCGCCGCGGCCTTTGGCTACGGCCTCGCGCATGAGGGCACCCACGCCGCGCCGGTCCAAGACTTGGAACGGATCGTCTTTGAGGATGCGCTTCTCGAGATACTGCGGAATGAACGATTGCTCGGCATCGTCGCGGCTGTATCCATACGTCGTCTGCGTCAGATCGTTCGTACCGAACGAGAAGAACTGCGCGTATTCGGCCAACTCGTCGGCAACCACGCAGGCACGCGGCAACTCGACCATCGTACCAATCGTATACGGCAGCTCGACGCCGTGCTCCGCGAGCACTTCGTCCGCTACCTTCTTCGCAGAAGCGTAGGTCGTTTGCATCTCTTCCTTGGTTCCGACGCCCGGGATCATCACTTCGGGCCGGGCGTCGACGCCGCGCCGTTTCAACAAACACGCCGCTTCGAATATCGCGCGCACCTGCATCGCGTAGATTTCGGGATAGACGATGCCCAAGCGGCACACGCGCAAACCGAGCATCGGATTCTGTTCGTGCAGTTGCTGGACGCGGCGCAAGATCGCATCCTGTTTTTTGAACTCTTCGGAGTCCGCGCCGAGCGTTAACCGTAGCTCGGTCGTTTCGACGAGCAGGTGTTCGAGCGACGGCAAGAACTCGTGCAACGGCGGGTCCAGCAATCGAATCGTTACCGGCAGGCCGTGCATCGCTTCGAGGATCCCGACGAAATCCTCACGCTGAAACGGCAAGAGCTGCCGCAACGCTGTTTCGCGCGCCTCTTTGGTATTCGCTAGGATCATCTGCTGGACGACCGGGAGCCGATCCTGTTGCATGAACATATGCTCGGTTCGGCACAAGCCGATGCCCTCGGCCCCGAGTTCGCGGGCTTTCTGCGCGTCCTCGGGCGTATCGGCGTTGGCCCATACTTGCATGCGGCGTAACTCGTCCGCCCACGAAAGAAAGGTTTGCAACCATTCGGGCAACTGCGACGGGGGCGGAATCAAGCCGAGTTTACCGAGCATGATGTTTCCGGTCGTGCCGTCGATCGTCAGCCAATCGCCTTCGTGAAGCGCCACGCCGCCGAGCGTGACGCTCTTGGTGCGGCGCTCGATTTGGAGCGCGTCGCATCCGGCAACGCACGGTTTGCCCATGCCGCGCGCGACCACCGCCGCATGCGAGGTGGCGCCCCCTTTGGCGGTGAGGATGCCGCGCGCGGCGATCATGCCGTGCACGTCGTCCGGCGTGGTCTCCACGCGCACCAAAATGACGTCCTTGCCGGCATCGCGCCATGCGACGGCGTCGTCCGCGGTGAGGACCATTTGCCCGGCAGCCGCACCCGGAGAGGCATTGAGGCCCTTAGCCGCAACCGCGAAGCCCTGCGAGGCATCGATACGGGCGTGGAAGAGCTGGTCGAGCGACTGCGCTCCGACGCGCCCGACGGCGGTTTTGCGATCGAGCAGGCCCTCGTGGACGAGATCGATCGCGATCCGCACCGCGGCCTCCGCGCTCCGCTTGGCGCTGCGCGTCTGCAACATAAAGAGCTTGCCGCGTTCAACCGTAAACTCGATATCTTGCACGTCGCGGTAGTGCCGCTCCAAACGGCCGGCAATATCGACGAACTGCTTGTAGATATCCGGCTGCGTGCGTTGGAGGTCCGAGATTTTCTCGGGCGTCCGAATGCCGGCCACGACGTCTTCGCCTTGCGCGTTGGTGAGGTATTCGCCGAACAGCGTGCGTTCGCCGGTGTTCGGATCGCGCGTGAACGCCACGCCCGTGCCAGAATCGTTCCCCATGTTGCCGAACACCATCTCCATGACGGTGACGGCCGTGCCCCAACTGTCGGAGATTTTGTTATATTGACGATAGTCGATCGCGCGCTTGGAGTTCCACGAATCGAAGACCGCGCCGATCGCTAAACGGAGTTGCTCGCGCACGTCTTGGGGAAAGGCTTTGCCGGTCTGCCGGCTGACGATGTCTTTGAACTGCGCGGCCAGCGTTTTCCAGGACTCTGCGTCGATATCGGGATCGTTCGCTATTCCGAGCGCTTTCTTGCGTTCCTCGATCAATTCTTCGAACGGGTCTTTGTGCAGTCCGAGCACGACCGATGAGAACATCATGATAAACCGGCGATAGGCATCCCACGCGAAACGCTCGTTACCGGTGAGTTGCGCCAAGCCCTCGACCGTGCGATCGTTGAGCCCGAGATTCAGAATCGTATCCATCATACCGGGCATGGAGACGCGCGCGCCGCTACGAACCGAGACCAGCAGCGGGTCGCCGTGGTCGCCGAACGATTTTCCGGTGCGCTTCTCAAGCGTGGCGATGCCCTGAACGACCTGCGCGTCGAGCCCGTCGGGGAAGTGTTTATCGGCGTCGTAAAATCCGAGGCACGCTTGCGTGGTGATCGTAAAACCCGACGGCACGGGCAAGCCCGCGGCGGTCATCTCGGCGAGCCCCGCTCCTTTTCCGCCCAGCAGGTCGCTCATCGACCCGTCGCCTTCTTCGAAGAAATAGACGTACTTGGTCATGCGCCGATCCGCTCGTGCAGATAGCGTTCGAGGCCCGATTGCGGCACCCGTTCCTGCTTCATCGAATCGCGTTCGCGCACGGTTACCGTCCCATCTTCAAGCGTATCGTAGTCAATGGTCACGCACAGCGGCGTGCCGATTTCGTCTTGGCGTCGATAGAGCTGGCCGATATTGCCTTCGTCGTATTGCGTCCGATAGGACGGACGCAGCGCCATTTCGATGCTTCGGGCGCGCTCGACCAAATCGGGTTTATTGCGGGCAAGCGAAAATACCGCTATTTGCACCGGCGCGATGTAGGGGTGGAAGCGCAAGACGACGCGGTCGGTCGCTTTGCCGTTGGGATCGGTGCTACGCTCGCGATCGTATGCGTCGACGAGCATGGTGAGCGTCGTGCGGTCCATCCCCGCCGAGCTTTCGATAAGGATCGGCGTGTAGTGCGCCTTCGAGGCCTCGTCGAAGAAGCGCAGGTCTTTACCCGAAAGGGCCATATGCGCGTCGAGATCGTAGGTGCCGCGATGGGCGATGGATTCGAGCTCGCCCCAGCCCCACGGGAAGAGATACTCGACGTCGATGCCGGCCTTGGCGTAGTGCGGGCGCTCCTTCTCGGTGAGTTCGTAGAACCGCAGGCGATCGGGTTTGACGCCGTATTGCGCGTACCAGTTCTTCCGCCGGTCGACCCACTCGCGAAAAATCTCGAGATCCTTGCCGTCGTCGGGGACGAAATACTCCAGTTCCGCTTGTTCGAATTCGCGCACGCGATAGGTGAAGTTACCGGGCGTGATTTCGTTCCGAAAGGACTTGCCGATCTGCGCGATGCCGAACGGCGGCCGTTTACGAGCGGTCTGATAGACGTTTTTGAAATTCACAAAAATACCCTGAGCGGTCTCGGGACGCAGATAGGCCGTGGACGCGCTGTCCTCCATCGGCCCGATCTGGGTCTTCATCATCAGGTTGAAATTACGCGGCTCCGTAAAGGACTGCTTGCTGCCGCAGTCCGGGCATTGATTGGGATCCTTGAGATGATCGAAGCGAAACCGATGTTTGCAGACGCGGCAATCCACGAGCTTGTCGTGAAACGCGTCGATGTGCCCCGAAGCCTTCCACGTGAGCGGATGCATGATGATCGACGAATCGAAGCCGACGACGTCGTCGCGCAGTTCGACGGTATCGCGCCACCAGGCGTTCTTCACGTTCCGTTTGAGGATCGCACCCAGCGGCCCGTAATCGTAGAAGCCGTTAAGACCCCCGTAGATTTCACTGGACTGAAAAATGAAGCCACGGCGCTTCGCGAGCGCCGTTATTTCGTCCATCGTTACGCGGGGTTCGGTGGCAGCCATGTCCATAAGGGGTAGTAGTTTTAATACACTAGAAGAAATATCCCGGCTCCCATGCCGTCTCGCAGGAGAGGGGAGTCCTTGGATGCGTCCTCTCGCAGGGCGCCTAGCGGTAGTGCCGGCCGCGCCACTCGACGCCGAGGCCGCTCGCATAGCGCACCAGCGACGTCGCGAAGATCGCGAATAGCACCGCCACGCCGGCCGGAATCGTCCAGCCCGACCCTCTGGGGAAACGCGCCTGGGCCATGCCGTACTCCGCTGCCAGGGAGGCGGCGAGCATCGCGAACCCCACCGAGAGCGCGAGGCCCGTATGGCCCCCTGCGACAAACGCGCAGAGCGCGATGGGCGAAAGCGGCGAGAGGCTCGCCAAAAACAGCAACCCGAGCGACGTCGTCCCGGGCTTGCCGCGCGCGCCCAGCGCGAAATTTTTGACGAAGCCATTCCAAATCTCGCGGAACGATCGGTACATTCGCGTGCGCACGAGCCCCTTCGAGCCGGCCAGTGCGATCGAAAAGCGGCCGTCGGCCTTCAGGAGCCGCGCGAGTTCGAGGTCCTCGGCAACCTCCCCGCGGAGCGCAGCATATCCGCCGATCGCCGCGTACGCATCCCGCGTCATCAGGACGAACTGTCCGTTGAAGAGCGCCGCGTTCGGTTTTTGCGGATCGTTGACGTCGTCGAGGCCGCCGACCGCAAACGCGATAATCCACAGGATGCTCGGGAGGATCAGCCGCTCGGCCGGGCCGATCATCGTCTGGTCGGTGAGCAGGCTCAAGGCATCGAGCCGGTGCTTCACGGCGTAGACCAGCGCCGAGCCGGCCGCGGACGGCTCGTGTTCGGTATCGGCATCGGTGGATAGCAGCCAGGCTCCCCGCGCGACGCGCATCCCTTGTTCGAGCGCCCACGGCTTGCCGACCCATCCTTGCGGCAACGGCTCGCCGCCCACGACGACGAGCCGCTCGTCTTCAAGCGCGATCCGATCGAGGATCGCGCGCGTGCCGTCCTGCGAGCAATCGTCGACGACGATCACTTCGAAATCCGGATACTCCTGCGCGAGCAAGGAGCGCACGCACGCTTCGATCTGCCGCTCCTCGTCGCGCTCGGGAACGATAATAGACAGCGCGGGGAACGCCCCATCCAACTCCACCGCTTCCAAATGCGCGCGCGACCGCGCCGCAATCATCAACGACCGCACGGCGAACGCAGAATTGACGAACACGACAAAGATACACAACGCTACGAGCATCACGATACCAAGCCCCGTTCAGTCTTTAGCGAAAAACCGGCAACTGCCGAGCGAGCTCGTTCATGGGCACAAGCTCGCCGCGCTCCCGCGCCACAAACGCAACTTCGTTTCCCTGGAGTATCTCGGAAATCCAAGAAACATCGTGCCGCGGGACCGCACCGAACGCTAGAACCGGGCTCGCACCGCCGATCGTCGCTCGATAACGCACGGAGTAGTCGAAAAGCTGTCCCATGCCGTATCGCATTCGATCGACGGTTGACGCTGGGTTGTTCAGGCTCTTGACTTCAACCAGGAGCCGGCGATCGTCAAATTGCGCGAGAAGGTCGACGTTGTTGTTATACAAGCACGAGCCGCCACTAGCATCGATTCGGTGCTTAAACAGGCGTAACGTATCCTGGTGATCCGCCCGCGCTCGCTCTTGCAGCGCTGCAGCCTCGTAAACGTCCGGTCCGTCTCCTTGCGGCCGGTATCCGGTTCCCTCAGGGACCACAAGCAACGGCCTAAATTCATCCAAGGGCGGGGCTTTCAACGGTGACGCGATTCCGGCCATCACGTCATCAATCGTAGGAGCGTCGGCAATGGCGGCGCCGGTCAGCCCGGCTGCCTCCAAAATCCTATAAAAATCGAGGTCGTCGATATACCGGACCGAGTGCCCTTGAAATGCGTTGCGCGTCGCAAAACGTGACTCATACATTCGGTGCATGGCGTCAGCGTAACCGACCACCCGAGCGAATCGAATGGGTTTCCGAATGCCGACATACCGGTGCGTGGGGTCGTAGGGGTCTTCCCAAACGTCGCCCAGTTCGCCGCAGCCAAAGTAAGAACTCGCCTGCAGGGCATTTGCTCCCCGTGACGGCCGATAATAGACGAACTTCTCTCCGCCATGAATGCGGTCGACGTACTGCCGCGGATAGTGATAGACGACGAACTC
>DAHUXY010000026.1 GCA_027315505.1 Vulcanimicrobiota bacterium
AACTCCGAATTACGCAGCGCGAAAATCGACATGCGCGTCACCAATCTGCGCGCTCGTGCGGGCAAGGGCATCGAACTGGAGGTCCTCGATGCGCTCGCGACGTTAGCCGGCGCTCGCGAGACCGTTCTCCGCGCAACCGCTCGTTACGATGATGCGCTTGCCCGGCTCCATGCCGCCGTAGGCGACTATGCGCCGCGATAACGGAGCGGCAGGAGACACCTGGTTCTTTCGGGTCGCAGGCGCCTCCCTGCCTCCACGGCGCTTGACGCTGCTGCTGTTCCCGGGTAGAATCCGGAGGTTGTCGCGGGCTAGCCCCGCGGCGGTTCCCTTCTTGTCCCTTCATTCAGAACTCTAGGAAGCCTCGATATGCGGACTTACCAACAGACTACGGCGCAGGCAACGCACGATTGGTTTATCGTCGATGCCGCCGGGCAGCGTTTAGGCACCCTTGCGGTGCGGATCGCGCGCGCCCTTTCGGGCAAGCACAAGCCCACCTGGACCCCGCACATCGACGCCGGCGATCATGTCGTCGTCATCAACGCCGAGAAGATCGAACTCGGCGGCAATAAGTGGGAGCAGAAGGTCTACCATCGTCACAGCGGCTTCCCGGGCGGTCTCACCACCCAGACGGCGCGACAGATTCACGAGAAGCATCCCGAGCGGCTCATCGAAAAGGCCGTTCGCGGAATGCTCCCGACCAATCGCATGCGCGACGTGCAGCTCACGCGCCTGCGCGTCTATCCCGGAGCCGATCACACCCACACTGCGCAGCAGCCCAAATCGCTGCTCGAGGAGATTTCGTGAGCGAGTTCGTTCAGGCGACCGGTCGTCGCAAGCGCGCGGTAGCGCGCGTTCGCATGGCCCTGGGCCAAGGCGTGATTACCGTCAACAACAAACCGTTCGATGAATACTTCCCGCGCCCGCAGTTGCAGCAGATCGTCTGTCAGCCGCTCGAAGCGCTCGAGAGCCGTTCGCGCTACGACGTCATCGTGAAAACCGAGGGCGGCGGAGTGACCGGACAGGCCGGCGCGATTCGCCACGGCATCGCCCGCGCGCTCGTCGTGATGGACGAAGCCAGCAAAGGCACGATGCGCAAGCACGGCCTGCTCACGCGCGATCCGCGCGAAAAAGAATCGAAGAAGTACGGCCGCAAACGCGCCCGCAAACGCTTCCAATTCAGCAAGCGCTAAAGACTCGCTTTGCCCTCGGCGCCCGTCTCGCTCTTTTGAGCGCGGCGGGCGTCGTCGCATCCCTCCATCCCGGCGCCGCGTGGATCGAGCGCAGTTACGTAAACGGCGGTTACCCGCTCTGGCAGCATATCGCGCGCGCGGTCGCCGCACCGTTTCCATTCTCGCTCGGCGATATCGTCGCGATCGCGCTGCTGGCGTTCTTCGTGCTATCGCTCCGGCGCGGATTGCGTGGCCTCTTCGATGCGATGCTCGTGCTCTTGGTCGCCTACGCATGGTTTGAGATCGCGTGGGGTTGGAATTATGCACGCGCGCCGATCGAAGCGCGGATCGGCACGTTCGATGCAGCCGCGGTCAACACGCGCGCGGTGGCGGCGCTGCGCGCGAAGGCGATCGCCGAACTCAACGCGCTCGCGCCGCCGGCGCACGCTCGCGAACGCGTGGGATACGATCGCGCCGAGTTGAGAGCGGCGTGGCTGCCGGTGGTGCACGCGCTCGGCGACCGCTGGAACCCGCACGTCGGCGCGCCGAAATGGACGATTGTCGGCCCCTTCATGGCGCTCAACGGAACCGAAGGTTTTATCAACCCGCTCACCTTGGAGTCGCAGCTCGCCCCCGACCTCCTCTGGTTCGAGGTGCCGTTCGATCTCGCGCACGAATGGTCGCACGTCGCCGGTTTTGCACGCGAGGATGAAGCGAATTATATCGGCGCGCTCGCCTGTCTGCGCGACCCCGACCCCATCGCTCGGTATTCCGGCTGGATGAGCGTGCTCTTCGCGCTTCCACCGCTGCCCCACTACGCGAAAAACACGTTTACGCCGTTGGTTTGGAGCGATTTTGCGGCGATTCGCGCGCGCAATGCGCACAACCTCAACGTGGCCTTCGCGCGCTTTTCGTGGGGTACCTACAACCATTACCTCAAGAGTAACCACGTCGCAAGCGGCATTGCGAATTACGATGAAGTAACGCGGCTGCTTCTGGGAATTCCGCGCACGCGCGGCGGCTTGCCGCGCGTCACGCTTCGGTAACCTTGCGGAAATAGCACGTCGATACGCGGGCGGTACGATGCCTGCATGTTTGACGTAGCCGCATCCCTTCAACCCGGGTTCGCCCGCGCCGACGCAGGGCTCGAGGCCGGAACCAACGCGCTCGCGCGCAGCCAAGCCGCCGGCGGAACGGGCGCCCGCGCGATGGCCGAGCTCGCGCGTAGCGCGCTCTTCGGCGACGCGCTGCTCGCCGCGATGCACGCCCGCCTCAGCGAGATCGCGAAGGCCGCGCGATGACGCTCGATCTTTTAGGCAGCGCCGCCGATGCAATGCAAGCGCAGCGCAGCGCGCTCGACGTGTACGCGCGAAACGTCGCCGCGGCGCAGGCCGCCGGGCCGCGCGGACGCTACGCGCGCAGCGTCCCGACATTTGCGATGGTACGCGACGCGCGGGGCGAGCGGCGGTTGCGTTTTCTCGGGGCGAAGCGCGAGCCGACGCGCGATGTGAATCTCGTCAGCGAAATGGTTTCCATCCTCGATGCCTCGCGCGCCTATGCAGCCGATGCCGCGCTCTTCTCCATCGGTAAGCGCACGATCGAGCGCACGATCGCCGTCGAACAGCCATGACGGTACGTCCGCTTCTTCCCGATGAGGCGCGGACGAGCGCGCCTGCCGGCGTTACAAAAAACGCGTTCGCCGGATTCGTCGACGCACTTGGGGCGACGCTCCGGAAAGGTTCGCAGGCGGAAGATGCCTTCGCAGCCGGGCACGGATCGCTGCGCGACGCGGTCTACGCGCGCGCGAAAGCCGATGTCGCCGTCGAAGTTGCGGCCGCCGAATTACGGCATGCCGCGCAAGCGTTGCAGTCGATCCTGACGATGCCGGTGTAAGGTGGATGCCTTTGCATCGTGGTGGCGCCGCTGGAACGCACTCGGCGGGCGAACGCGCGCCGCGATCGGCACGATGCTGCTCGTTGCTGCGGTGCTGAGCACCGTTATCGGCATCGCAACGCACCCGGCGCGCAGCGAACTCTTTTCGGCGCCGCTCTACCCCGGGCAGCTCGCCGAGGTTGAGGAACAGCTCGCCGCGTGGAACGAACCGTTCGCTCCGGTCGACCGCAATATCGTCGTCGCTGCGGGGCGGCGGAGCGCGCTGCTGCTGCGCCTCGCCCTGGTCGGATTACCGCACGACCACGTTCCCGATAGCACCGAAGCGCTCGCGGGCATCGGCGTGCTGACCCCGCAAAGCGTGGTCGACGCGCAGACGCGCGTCGGGCTCGCCGGCGATATCGAGCGCGCGCTGCGCGGCATGCACGGCGTTCGCGACGCGCGCGTGATTATCGCTCCGGCGCGCAGGGCGGCGTTCGCCGATGAAAGTGCGACGCCGGCGACGGCGAGCGTGCGCGTGCGCGCCGTGAACGGAATGCAGATCGATGCGAAAGAGGCGCGCGGAATCCGCCGCTTCGTCGCGGCAAGCGTGCCGGGATTGAGCGCGCAACGGGTGACGTTGCTCGACGACGGCGGCAACGCATTCGATCTTGCAAACGGAAACAACCTCGCCGCGGGTACGCGGCTACAGAGAACGCTGCAGGGCGCACTCGACCGCGCCTTCGGCGTCGGTAGCACGATCGTGCGCGTCCTCGAAGAGCGCGACCCGGGGACGCGCAACGTCTCCACGTTCACGCGCATGCCTTACGGGTCGGGAGCGCTGAGCGAGAGCAGCGCGAGCGAGCGCTATCGCAAGGGAACTATGGGATACGATCGTTCGAGCGCGCAGCGAAAACGCGGCGTCGCACAGCGACGGGTGCGAGAATCCTTTCCGGCGGGCACGCTGCAACGTCGCGATGTTGCCGTGCTCGTCGATGCGCGGCGGATCGTCGATCTCGCGGCGATCCGCACGTTGGTGCGCGCGGCCG
>DAHUXY010000044.1 GCA_027315505.1 Vulcanimicrobiota bacterium
GCGGCCCCACCATTGCTCGGCCTGAAAGGCGAAGCGAGCGCGCCGGGCGCGCAGTAATAGGCCCGTACGGTGATAGGAGTCGTCGAAGGCCGCGCGTCCCGTTGAAACGATGCGGCGGCTCCCGGTAAGGAGCGCTGCCCCCACGGAAATGCCCGGCGCAACCGGGGACCGGACGAAGAGCCCTATCTCCGGGGCCGCGACGCTCGTCGTCTCGCCTGTGGCGACCGGCTTGCCCCCGTAGGCCGAGCCCTTGAACTCCCCGAGAGCAACCGTCGCATCGACGCGAGCTTTGCCGACCGTTCGTTCGAATTGTCCGCCCCAGCGCGGGGATGCAAGAGAAAGGTCGTTTAATCCGACGTGCGTTGTGTAGTACCCGTACGGCGCGAGATCGTCGAGACGTTGGCCGGGAGACTGTGCGAGAGGCAGCTCGAACAATCCGGCTCGATAAAGGGTATGAGTAGAGCCGTTGTACGTGGCAAGGTATCCGAGAAAGAGGCCCGCAGGGCCGCCGCCCGCACCTAGATTGTAGTGAATGAAGGCGCTGATTCGCCCTATATCGGCATTCGCAAGAACGACGCCGCCGGGCGCGAAGCGCCGGCTCGCCCCGGGGTCGGCTTCGTACTCTAGCTGATAGCGCATCGCGACAACCGTGGTTCCGTGCCTGGGTGCATCCAACTGGTAACCGCGATTGCGAAATCGGGTACCGAACGCGTTCAGTTCGGGGAGCACGGTATGGCACGCGGTACACGAGAGGTGATAGCGCTGGGCAAAAATTGGGATCGCGCGCGCCTCTCGCGTCGCGATCAACATAAATGCCGCTACGGCGAGGCTGGTGTAAAACCAGCGAAAATTCCCGCTATTGAGCAACGATCTCTCCTCGCATTGGCGCACCATAGTGGTAAAAGCAGCCGAAGAGGTACGTACCCGGAGCATCGATGGTGATGATCTGCGAAGTCGCTCCAGCCTGCAGCGTTCCTGTGCTCCAGGACGAGGATATGGCGGCTCCGGATTGCGTTTGCGCCGAGGCGGTGAATGGCGAGCCGGCCGGAAATGTGCCGCTTCCCGGGATCGCCGTCGCCGTGTGCGCGAACGAATCGCTATTGACGAAGCGAATCGCGCTTCCGACGGCGACGGTCGTTATTGCCGGGGCATAACCGCCCGAGGTTCCCGCGGGAGTTTGCGAGGGCTGGTGGGCCGACAGGTTGATGTCGATCGTCGTAACCCCAGCCCGTGGGCCCGCGCCGAGGACTGCCGGCGTTCCGCCCGGCGTGCACGAACACAGGAGCGCCGCCATTAGCAGCGTGCAAACACCTTTCATTGGTCGAGCACGGACCATGATTGGCGAAGCGTCTGCACGATCTGTCCGCTTAGGTCATTTCCCGCAAGGATGGTTTTGCGAACGATGCCGCTTTTGTCCGCAAAATAAACGAACGTCGTGTGAGCGCGTGCGGCACGCTTGTCCGTCCACACGTAGAATGCGCGCATGACGGCGTGAACGTTCGCCGGCGAACCACCCGCTACGATCCAGCGGGCCGGATGGGCGCCGAATACATGCGCGAGATGCTGCATATCGCGCAGCGTGTCGTGCGCCGGGTCGAGCGTAATCGTTAGAAATCGCACCGCCAAATGCTCCTTGCGTACTTGTCGCACTGCGTCGGCGGTCTGGGCGTCGATCAGCGGGCACACGTCGGTACAGTGCGTGGAAATGAACGTAATCACCAAAGGCACGCCTTTTAGTTGAGCAAGTGTGAACGCGTGCCCATGCTGGTCGATGAGGGTGGGTGGAGCGGATGTGGCGGAGGCGACGCTCGGGATGGCGGCAATTGCCGTCGATGCGATTGCCGCCAGAAGCAGAGTGCGGAACATCGATTTTAGTATCCGTATCCGCCGCCGGATGGAGGGGATGGTTGCGCGGTAGCTTGCGGTCCCGGAGTCGCGTTTGCGGAGACCTGGATAACGTCGCGCATGGAGGGTGTGGTCGCATAGTGGAAAGCGCAGCCGATGTAATACGTCCCGACGGTCGATAAGACGACACTTACGGTTCCGCCCGGTGGAATGGCGCCGCTGGCGTAACCCGCTTGTAGTACGTTCGATGAACTAGCAGTCGTCGATAGCGTAGGATTGGCGGGAAATCCGCTCGTGCTCAACACGTTGAGCGTGTGCGAGGTCGTGCTGGAGAGATTTTTGAGCGTTACGGTCGTTCCGGGCGGGAATGCCAGCGATTGCGAATACGTGGTCTGCGTATAGCCGCCGAGTTCGCCGTATGTCGGATCGATCAGTGTGCCCAGAGTTCCGGTGGGTATTGCGATTCCGATAGTATCTGCCGAAAGCGGAGCGGGCGTGGAACTGACGATTGAGGTTGCGGTCGGCAATGGAATGGGGTTAGACGGCGTGGCCGTGCCGCCGCCGGAACTTCCTCCGCCGCACGCGGCAAGTCCCAAAACGGCCAGTGTTAATGCGGCGGCAAGGTGACGAGTGTACATAGTGGTGCCTCCGAAAGCAGCGTGGTTTCGAGGCACCAGCGTAGAACGAAGTTCTGAAAAAAGTGTGAAGCGCCTCAGTGCGACGTGGCGATTGCGTCGCGCATCGCAATCGCGAGGCCGTGAAGCGTCGGATCGTTCGATGAATCGCGCGCGGCACGTTCGAACGCCGCGAGCGCTTGGGCGCGTTTCCCTTCTCGTAAAAAGATCGTACCAAGGGCAAAACGAGCTCTGGCATACGCGGGGGCGAGCACGAGCGCGTTTGCAAACTCGTGCTCAGCCGCTCCAAATGCGCCGATGCGTGCCTCGGTCACCCCGAGGTCATAGTGCGCAACCGCATACGACGGATCGTTCGAGAGCAATTTAGCAAAATCGGAGCGCGCAACCGTAAAATTGCCCATACGCAGAGCAATCAAGCCGCGCGAATAGAGCGCTCGAGCCGAGTCGGGAGCGAGCGCCACAAAGCGGTCGGCGACGGCTCTGGCGTCGCGCACGTCGTTGCGTCGCAGATCGACGGCGATGAGATTGGCCATAGCCGCGAGAAACGCGTGGTCGAGCGCTAATGCTGCGGTGAGCGAAGCTGCGGCCGCATCGTTCTGCCCGAGATTCGCTTGTGCGATCGCCAAATCGTACCATGCTGTCGACCCTTTCGGTTCGGGCGGACGCAACGCGACGATGGCCTCAAATTGGGTAGCGGCACGTCCCCAGTCGCGCGCATCGAGTGCCGCGAGCCCGATGCGAAAGCGCTCGTGCACGGCGCGCGCGACGGCTTGAGCGTGGAGCGCCGGAATCGAAGTTGTCGCGGGGATCGGGCGGGCCGATGAATAGGTCTGCGCCGATGCAGGCATCTCGCATACGATCAACCCAGCGAGGACGAGGGGGAGTAATGCGAGGCGCATAGTTTAGCGCGTATCGGTGCCGGGGAGTTCGGCCGCTTTCGGGCCCCGAGCCGCCGCCGCCCGCTCGGGGCGGCACGCCCACCCGGTTCGGCCTTCTTCCGAAATCGGGCCGAGCAGACCAGCGGTAGACGACGGCAACAGTGATTCGAGCGCAAGCCCGGCCATTGCACCGGCATTGGCGTATGCTACGCCCAGGCCCGCTGCGGCAAGAAAGAGCAGGCTTGCGATCATTATCCGATGCATGAGACGCCTTGACACCACCATGATTATAGACGAAGTTCTGAAGAATCGATGAATCGCTGTCTCTTTTTAATGTGTGCGGTCGCGCTCGTAGGGGCGTCGGCACAATCCGGTACCCTGATTGCGGGCAGCGTTCGCGACCAGCTTGGCCATCCGATTGTGGGTGCTCGGATCGAGTCGGCCGGTCGTCCGGGGCCTGAAATATTAGGCCAAACGGATGCGGAAGGAACGTTTGCCTTCGAAGCGAGCGGGGTGAAGGCCGTGGAGATCCGCTGCGCGTTCTGCCAGCCTGAGCGCGTGCGAGTGGCGTCGGATGGGACGGTCGTCGCGATCGTGCGGAGGTATGTTGCCGTCGCGGCAGACGCTCCGACGCCTGAAGATATCGCAAGCCTTCCCTATGGCAGTGCCGAATCGACGCTCTCGCTGGCACCATTTGTCGTTCTTTCAGATTCGCATGCGGTTGTGCCCGGGCCACAACTCTCCGATCGCGGCGCTTCGACGGAGAGCGGGCTGCTCGTCGACAACGGTGTGCCGAATTACGACATCGTAGCCGGGGTCTCGCCGTTTTACACGACTCCATCGCATGATACGACGGATGTCTCGGTCCGGCGCGTTCGCGACGCATACCGCTACGGGGATGTTGCGGGGGGCGGAACGTTTGCCATTAGTGGAGACGGTCAAGTGCAACCGGTCATTGCGTTGTTTGGAGGCGACCGCGCGTTGCGCCTTGGGCTCGCGAATCAAACCGTCTCCGGGAGCACGGCGTATTCGGGCGATCCATTCGACCGGCGTTCTCGCCTGGATGCCATGGCGAATTGGGAGCGTGGCGACACCGCGGAATCCGCGAGTTTTTCGGCTGCGAGCGGGCTACATACGAGCGGCAGCGGAGACGCGATTGCGTCGTCTTTTTCGAGCGCGCGCGTGGAGATCGATCGACGCGAGCCGATCGATCTCCACGCGGCATTGACCGCCGATCGCGGGGATTATGCCATTTCCTCGTCGCTCTATCCCGCATCGGCCGCGTGGTCCGACGTGGATGCGCGGGTGTCGGTGGGCTCCAATGCGCCGATCGCCCCATTCGCGACGTTTGTGATACGGCAGAGCAGCGGATGGTATGGTTCCGCGGGCACCGGCGGACCGCAGCTGAGCACGACACTCGGGCAGGCGCAATCGGTCGCGGGAGTGCAACTCCGCGGCAGAAGGCTCGAAGCGACCGCGGCATATGGGCTGAACCACGTGCAATACAATGGGGTCTATCCGTCGGAGCAGCCAAGCACTACGGCGGCAAGCGATGCCATCGTTGCTTTTACCTACCGGCCATCGTCATCTTGGACGTTCGACGCGAGCCTAGGGACGAGCTATCGCCTCCCAACATTTCTCGAGCTCTACGGCAGTAACCCCGACGCGGTACTTTCGATCGATCGCGATCGCACGCTCGAAGCAACGCTGCAATACTCGAACAACCGGCGGTTGCGAACGCAGATCACGGCGCTGCATCGGCGCACGAACGGATTCGATGCGGGCTCGGTTTCGAGCTTGGGTGCGATGATCGCGTGGCAGTTTGCGCCCAAACTTGCGGTGCGCGCATGGGCTTTGCGGGTAATGCCGGATCTGCGCACATCGTCACCGCTCTTACGATTCGGAGTCGATCCACAGCGGGCCAGCGTCGGATCGACCTGGGTGACCTACGATAACGACGGTGCGTTTCGGATCGATGCGATTTGGCGACGCGACGTGCTGGACTGGGCACCCAACCCGCACCTCGATGCCTCTGTTTCCGGGCGCCTGTCCGCAAACATGCGGTGGTACGCCGCGAGCCACAGCCGCAACGGGACGCGCTACTCCGATATTGGCTTGCGTTGGTGAAAATCGCAAAAAGCCTTTTTTGGGCGGTTGTTATTGCTAATAGCAGCGTCTCTGTGTTATAGCTATATCGTAAACCGTAACACCAATACGGGGGTTTTTGATGAAACGGCTCGCCGGTATGCTCTGGGCGCGAATTCTCTGCGCGCTTGGGTTCGTCGCTACAGCGGCGGCCTGCGCAACTGCCGGCACGTTTCCGCTTGCCCTAGCTCACGCGGATATTCCGCTAGCTGGCTCGGCCGATCGCTTCGACTACGAAAGCGTGGACCCCCAGCGTCGCCTGCTGTTTATCGCGCACCTCGGCTCCGGCATCGTCACCGTCGTAAACCTAAAGACCAACGTGGTGGTAGCGAATATTTCAGGCGTCCCGGGCGTGCATGGCGTCCTTGCCGTTCCCGAACTCGGCGAGTTGTTCGCCACGGCAACCGATCGGAACGAAGT
>DAHUXY010000045.1 GCA_027315505.1 Vulcanimicrobiota bacterium
ATGTTCGCGTTCGCGTACTTGGTGTCGATGGCTTGAATGAACGCGTTGGCGATCAAGGCGTAGCCCGTATTCGAAGGATGCAATCCGTCGAAGCTGAGCAGACCCTGCGTGAAGACGAGCGAGCAGCACGTGAACGGCGCGCCCGTTACCGGGTTCGGCGCCGGATTGATGCTCGCGGCCTGCGCGAAGTACGGGCCGGTGGCGTTGTAGAGGCCGTTGAATACCGCGTTGATGTCGACGAGCGCGACCCCGGTATTCGAAGCCGCCGCGGCGATGCCGGTATTGAATGCGGCGTTCATCGCGTTGATCTGGGATGCGAACGCGTCGCTGATATAGGCTCCCCCTAGGCCCGTTCCCGCGCCGCTGGGGTCGAGCTGCGGAGTCGTACTGCCGTTCGAACCGAACTGTTGCAGCACGGCCAGGAAACCGCTCTCGGTGAGGTAGCCGTTCGAGGTAATGCCGTACTTGGTCTGGAGGTAGGAGACGATCGCTCCTGCGGCCGCGGCGGCGTTCGCCGGCCCGATGGTGGGAGCGACTTGCGAGATGAAGTCGCAGTAGAACCAATTCTGGGTAACGCAGACGGCTTGGCTTGCGGGCAATCCGCCGCGGAAGAACTGCGGCGTTTGCAGGACCGTCGGAAGGTTTGCGACGGCCACGCCTTGCGCGCCGGCCTTCTGAAGCGTCTGGACCGCGAGCGTGATGTCGTTCTGCATATCGCTCTGACTCATGTTCACCATCGGTGCTCTACCGCCGGAGAACGCGTACTTCAGGATGTCGTTCGCGCCGAGCCAAACCGTCGCAAACGTCGGCTTGAGCATCGCGGCGGCGTTGACCATCGTCGCCGGCTGGCCGTTAATCAGCTTCTGCGGCGCAGTCTGGCTCAGGTATTGGCCGAGGATGGGGACAAAGAGCGACGACTCGCCCGAGACGAGGCTTTGGAGACCGCCGGCCGTTGCGTCCGTCGTGCTGGAAGGATACGGAGCGCAGCTATACGCCGGGTAGGTTCCGACCGCAGCCGGAGGCGGCCCGGTCAGCGGGTTGACCATGTTCACCGCTTCGTGGGCGGTGATGCCGGGGACGGCCACGTCGAGAATCGTGCCCTGCGGGTTGGCGCGAACCGTCGCAAAGCCCGACGGCGAGTAGGCTGAGAGGTTAAACGCATCGCAGCCCGGGTGCGATACGAAGAACGGCGAGCCTTGGAAGTTGGCGGGGTTGACGGGAATCAATTGGCTGCCGATGCCCGGGGCGTTGATGAGCGGCAGCACCGAGGTTGCGGGGCTGGCCATTTGAGCCGGGCTCATACCCGTGGCCTGCTCGAACATCAGCGCCCAGTAGCCGTTCTCCTGAGTCGCGGGGACGAGGTTGCCCGGCAGAATCGAGAACGGATAGGTCGAGTTCACGCCGCGGATGCCCTCGGACTGATAGCCGGCCGTGAGGCTGTCGCCGACGCCGACGAACGTTGCGAAGAGGGGATTGGTCGTGCCGGCCTTGGGGGCTGCCGGGGTGAGGCCGGCGGTCGAACCGCCGCCTCCGCCGCCGCAAGCCGCGAGTGACGCGACCGCGAGTACGGCGAGGGTCTTCGTCAGATATGTCATCTTCATATTACTCGTCCTTGCTCTAGATCGGAATCACGCTCGGCGAACCGATGCCGAACTGGAGTTGGATCTGGGTGGCTTTGAGGCCGCCGATCGTCGGTACGATCGGGTTGGAGCCGCACGGCAACGCTTGGCACGTCAGCTTCTGAATGCCGTACGAACCCTCGTTGGTCGGGCCGCCGCTGTTGAGTACCAACTGCACGAATCCGGCTTTGCCGACGCGCTCCGAGACGCCTAAGAAATAGGCGATGAGGTGCTGCGCGTACGGGTCGGCGGGCAGATAGTCGCGCGAACTCTGGGGCTCGAAGAAGAATTTCGTGCGATCGTTCGGCGTGTACTCGAGGTAGGCGATCTGATAGAGCTGGGGTTTGTTGACCTGGTTGACGCCCGCGGTATGCGTGAGCCAGCCCGGCGCTACCGTGAACGTACCGAACATTTTCGAGGTTTTGAGGAACGGCACGGTGACGGCCAGCGAGAACACCTGCGCGGTGCGCGTGTGGACGCCGGTGAGCGGGAAACCGAACGGTGCGTTCGGCTCGAATGGGACGACATCGTTGCCGGCATTCGACGCCGCGACCGTGGACCAGCGCGAGACGTAGGTCGGCGAGATGACGATCGGGAGGGCGCGGCCGCCGGGCATCTTGATCGCGAAGAGTTTTTCCGCGTTCAAGATGAGGAACCGGTCTTTCGTCGTCAAATCCGCTTGCGACGTTGCGGGAGCGCAACCGTTCGCGTTGCCGCCGCCGAGATCGACGCAGCCGATCGGATTCTGGAAGCCTTGCAGATAGAGCGGCGCGGTGCCGCTATTGAAACCGACTGGGTAATGCTGGATTTCGTAATACGATGCCAGCACGCGCGTGGTCGGATTGAATCCGTATCCCGCGTTGGCATCGGCACCGCCGGGCAGCCACTTCTTGCCGAAGGTGCCGATGTTCCCGTACGGATATGCAATCGACAGATCCGCCATATAGGTGAATCCGGTCGGTAAACCTTGGGCGGCCGCTCCGCCGACGGGAGCTTGTTGGACCGGCGGAACCTGGGCGATCGAGCCGTCGGGAAGCGCCATCGTTTGGTCCGCTTGTCCGGCTTGCGTTCGTGTGGTTACCGTCGGTGCTTTTTTCTGCGATGCGTTCATCGCATTCTTGATTCCGGCACTGGCATCTTGGACGACGGACGTCGCCAAGGCTTCGCCCGTGCCGCCGTCGGCTGATGCCGGGATGGCGACCAAGCCGAACGACGCGGCCATTAAAGCGGCCGCGCTCGAGTGGATGAGGGTTTTCAGCATAGAGTCTCTCCAACGCAGTGGGTCCGGTGTATTAAAAGTATCAGTTTCCGGTTGCCGCTTTTTGTTGGAGTTCGGGCGATTAAAACCCTCGTGCCTTTGACGGAAAAGTCGCTAGTCTAGGGCTCCCGAGGCCCGAAGCTTCCTGGTCCGGCGGCGATCCTTGACCCCGTGTTCGGCCGATTTGACGATGACGTACAGGACGGGAGTGATCACGAGGTTGAGTACGGTCGAGATGAGCATGCCGCCGAAGACGACCGTGCCCAGCGAGTGGCGCGCCGCCGAGCCCGCCCCGGATGCGAACACCAGCGGCACCACGGCAACGACGAAGGCGATCGAGGTCATGAGGATCGGCCGGAGCCGCGTCTGCGCGCCCCGCATCGCCGCCGTGACGATATCCGCCCCGGCCGCGAGTTGCTGATTGGCGAACTCCACGATCAGAATCGCGCTCTTACTGGCTAGGCCGATGAGCATGACGTAGCCGACCTGCGCGTAGGCATCCTGCGAGAGCGACGGATCGCCGGCGAGGAGGATGAACGGAAAACCCAGATGACCCATGAGCAGGCGGTAGTTCATAAAGAGCAGCGCGCCGAGCAGAGCGGCCGGAACGGCGAGAATGACGATCAGCGGGTCGATGAAGCTCTCGTATTGCGCCGAAAGGACCAGGAATACGAAGACGAGGCCGAGCGCGAAGATGAGGGCGCTCTGGGACCCCGCTGCAATCTCGTCCAGGGTCAGCCCGGACCATTCGTAACTGACCCCCGGCGGATCGACTTTTTTGGCGATCTGCTCCATCGCCGCGATTGCCTCGCCGCTACCGTGCCCGGTCTTCACGTTGCCGTTGATTTCGAGCGAACGGAAGAGATTGTAATGGTTGATGATCGGCGAGGTGAAGGTCTGCTTGGCGTGGATCAGGGCGCTGACCGGAGTCATTCCGCCGCCCTTGCTCGAGCGCACGTACAATCCTTGGAGCGAACTGATGCGGTCGCGAAAGGGGGTATCGGCTTGGACGTACACGCGGTACGAGCGATTGAGATAATCGAAGTTATTGACGTAGACCGAGCCGAGATCCGTCTGCATCGTATCGAAGACGTCGGTGAGCGAAACGCCGATCGATTGCGCTTTATAGCGATCGACATTCACCTGCAACTGCGGCGAGTTCGTGCGGAACTGCGTGAAGACTTGCGTGAGCGGCGAGTCCGGCGCGTTGCCCATTCCCATGTAGCCGTACGCCGTTTGCATCAGCTTGTCGAGGCCCACGTTTCCGCGGTCTTCGAGCTCGAACTGGAATCCGCCGAAGCTGCCGACGCCGTTGATCGCCGGCGGATTGAACGCGAGCACCTGCGCTTCGGGAATATCCTTGGCGAAGCGTGCCATCAGCGAATGGGGCCCGGCGTAGAGTATCCCGGTGATCGATTCCATAAAGCTGGTTCGTTGCGACCATGGCTCCAATTGGACGAACATCATGCCCCGGTTGGGCCCGGCGCCGGCGAAGCTGAATCCGCCGACGTCGAAAACGTCTCGAACGCCCTTGGTGCTGCGTATGATCTGCTCGGCCTTGACCGCGATATCGTGCTCGTTTGCCAGCGACGTGCCTTCGGGCGCTTGAACCAAGACGATGAAGTACCCTTGATCCTCACTTGGAATAAAGCCCGTAGGGGTGGACTTGAAGAGGATCCCGGTGAGCAACAGCGCGAGAACGAAGATGCCGAACACCGGCCAGCGGTGGCGAAAGAGAACCGGAAGTTTATCGTGATAGTATTCGCGCAGGCGGTGCAAACCGCGATTAAACCATCCGAAGAAGCCCGTCTCGGACTCCACCTCGCCGCGCAGGAGCCTGGCCGATAGGACCGGTGCGAGCGTCAGCGCCGCGAAGAGCGAGATCGTAATCGAGGCGGCGATCGTTAGCGCGAATTGCTTGTACAATTGGCCGGTCGTTCCCGGAAAGAATGCGACCGGTACGAACACCGCCAAAAGCACGAGCGACGACGCCACGACCGCACTCTGAATCTCGCGCATCGCCGCCGCCGCACCTTCGATGCCGCGCATGTTGTGCTGTTGGATATAGCGCGCGATATTTTCGATAACGACGATCGCGTCGTCCACCACGAGCCCCGCCGCCAGGGTGAGGCCGAAGAGCGTGATGGTGTTGATGGTGAAACCGAAAATCTTCATCACGAAGAACGTCCCGATCAACGACACCGGAATCGTGGCCGCCGGGATCAGCGTGGAGCGCGGATCTTGCAAGAAGAGGAAGATCACCAAAACCACGAGCAGGATCGAGAGCAAGAGGGTGATGACTACTTCTTTGATCGATTCTCGCACGAACGTGGTCGAGTTGAACGCGACTTTATAGTGGACGCCGGGCGGGAAATTTTTGGAGAGCCGGTCCAGCGTCGCAATGACGCCCTGCGAAACCGAGAGGGCGTTGGCCGTCGGTAACTGTTGCACGCCTAGCCCGATGACGTTCTGATTGCCGTCGAACCTGAGAAAACTCGAATAATCTTCGGCGCCGAGTTGGATGCGAGCGACGTCGCCAAGTTTCGTAAAGCCGCCGTCGGCGTCGGTGCGCAGCACGATATCCGCGAACTGTTTGGGCGTAGAGAGGCGCCCTACCGCATTGATCGTGTAGGTGTAGGGCTGGCTCCCGGATTCGGGCGGCGAACCGATACTGCCGGCGGCAACCTCGACGTTCTGCTGCTGGAGCGCGCTGATGACGTCGCTGGTCGCAAGACCCTGCGCCGCCAGCGCTCGCGGGTCGAGCCAAATGCGCATGGCATAGCGGCGCTGCCCGAAGATCCGAACGTCGCTGACGCCCTGCACGCGTTTGAGATCGTTGACGATATTGAGTTCGGCGTAGTTGCTTAAAAACAACGAGTCGTACTTCGAATTATCCGACGTGACCGCCAGGGCCATGACGAACGTGCCCGCGTTCTTCGAGACCGTGACGCCGGTCTGCGTGACTTCCGCAGGTAACTGGCCGCTCGCGGATTGGACGGCGTTCTGCACGTCGGTCGCCGCGATATCGAGATTCACGCCGAGATTGAAAGTACAGGTGATCGTCGATACGCCCTGCGCGCTCGTCGAACTGATGTAGCGGAGGCCTTCGACGCCGTTGATCGCGTTCTCGAGCGGCGTGGTCACCGCGCTTTCGACCGCTTGGGGGCTGGCACCGATATAGCTAGCGGTAACGGTCACCACCGGGGGAGCGATCTGCGGATACTGCGCGATCGGCAGCGTCGGCATAACGACCAACCCCGCGATCAGGATCACGAGCGAACAGACCGCGGCAAAGATAGGCCGCCGGAGGAAGAACTCAGTCATCGTGATGCTAAACCTTCGCCTTCGGGAAGCCGTTGCATCCCAGGCGAAACTCAGATCGCGGCGCTATCCCGCCTGCGTAAAAGCCTGCTCGGCATGGTAGGAGCTGCGCGAGAGCGGGCTCGATACGACTTGATGGAAACCCTTAGAACGGGCGAGCGCACCGAGTTGCGCGAAACGCTCGGGCGTCACGAACGCAACCACGGGAAGATGCTTCTTGGTGGGTTGCAGATACTGCCCCATTGTAAAGATGTCGACGCCGGCCGCTCGCGCGTCGTCCATCGTCTGCTCGATTTCCGCGTCGGTTTCGCCTAACCCCAGCATGAGCGAGGTCTTCGTATAGCGTTCGGGTGCCCGAGATTTGGCATGGGCGAGAATGCGCAGCGAGGTATCGTACGTCGCGCGCTTGTCGCGCACGGTCGGCGTGAGGCGTCGCACGCTCTCGAGATTGTGGGCGAATACATCCGGCTTGGCGTCCATTACGATATCGAGGGCCACCAAGTCGCCGTGATAATCCCCGCTCAGGATCTCTACTCGCGCTCCGGCGACGCGTTCGTGAATTTCCCGGATCGTATTGGCAAAGATCAGCGCTCCGCCATCCGCCAGGTCGTCGCGATCGACGGCCGTGAGCACCAAATACTTCCATCCCAAATCGCGCACCGCTTCGGCGACGCGTACCGGCTCCATCCAATCGACGACACCCTTCGGGTTTCCGGTCTTCACGTTGCAGAAGCGGCAACCGCGCGTGCACGTGTCGCCCAGAATCATGATCGTCGCCGTACCCGCACCCCAGCATTCCGCCAGATTCGGACACGCCGCCTCTTTGCAAACGGTATTGAGCGCGAGCGTGTTCACCTTGGCTTTGACGCGCTCGTAGTCCTCACCGATCGGCAACGAAACGCGCAGCCAATCCGGCTTGCGTGCGTACTGCGGTTTTGGGGACGAGATCAAGTCGATTTCAATAGCCACGTTCGTTAAAATTCCACGTTGAGCGAGCGAGCGAGTTCTTCGAGTAGGACGGCCTTAGCTTCATCGAGCGTTACCGTTCGTCCGAGTTGTTGCGAGAGCGACGTGATGCCGCGATCGGTTAAGCCGCATGGATTGATCAGCCGGTCGTAATCGAGTTCGGTCGATACGTTGAGCGCGATCCCGTGTAGCGACACCATCTTCTGGACCGCCAGCCCGATCGCGCAAATCTGATCGCGCCCGGCCCACACGCCCGCATGTTCGCTCCACCGTTCGGCAACGACGCCGAAGCGCGCGCAGGTTGCGATCACCGCGCCTTCGAGCGAGCGCACGAGCGGAACCACTTCGCGAAAGCGTTCCAATTTGCGAATCGGGTACACGACGAGTTGCCCCGGCCCGTGATAGGTGACATCTCCGCCGCGCTCGATCTCGACGATCTCGATGCCGCGCTGCGCCAAAAGATCCGACGACATCAGCACGTTATCGCGCTTTGCCTGCCGCCCGAGCGTAATGACCGGCGGGTGCTCCACGACGATAAACGTATCGGGCTCGCGCCCTTCGCGCACTGCGGCATGCAGCGTATGCTGCAAGTCCCACACTTCACGGTACGGCTTGAACCCGAGATCGAGTACGCGCGCGCGCGTCAAAGTCGCCACGCTCATACGACCGCCGCCATAGCCGATTTGGATGCAGGGCGAGTGGAGGGGCGCAACGCTGTGGCCCCGGGCACCGGGCGGCGTGAGGCCCGGTCGGGGAACCGCTGTTGGATTTTACATCCTGTAAAATCC
>DAHUXY010000053.1 GCA_027315505.1 Vulcanimicrobiota bacterium
CGTTCGCTGCGAGCGATTTCCGCGAGGAGCACGATTCCGAGCAGAAACGCATAGACGTCGCCGCCGCGCAACAGCGCCGCATAGGCATCGGGCAACGGTATCGCCCGGACGCCCACCAGCAATGCCGCGCCGGCAACGGCAAAGATCCACTCGGGGATGCGCCATGGGCGAATAAGGATGCCGGCGAGTGTCGCGACCGTGACGATCCATAGCGTTGCCATAAGAAGCGGGCTCATTGGGCCGCCATGTTCGGAGCCGCGGTGGACAGGACCCCACTACCATCCACAGCGAATCGTATATCCACAAACAATGATTTGGTGACACAGAAAACCCTGTGGAGAGATGATGGGCGGATCGGAACCGGTGCTACGGGCAGGGCTCTTGCCAAGCGTCGAGCAGGCGGTGTTTGAGGATGGTTTGGTATCCGCCGAGCGCCGCGGCGGGGCAGGCTCCGGCGATGAACTGCGCGGGTGTCAGGGCGTCGTCGTATTCGACCGCGACGACCGCTTTGCCGACGGCGATAAAGGGCGCGAGTGCGGCGCACCAACCTTGAGCGTAGCAATCCTCGTCCAAACTCCAATCAAACGACGGCTCGAGGGCTGCCGCTTGGTCGCTGTCGTTTTTCAACGCAATGCCGAGCCCGCGCGCGTGGGCCTGGCCGGCCAGCCACCGGTCGTACGTCAATTGATCCGCGGCCGTCAGCGGAAATCCGGTTCGGTTCTGATATCCGTCGATGTTATCGGGCTCGATGGCATCGAAGCCCTTGGCTTTACAGAGGTCGAAGCGCGCCTCCACGATCGGCCCCAGAATGTCGATGCGTCGAATGTCGAGCCAATATTCGCCGGGCCAGCCGCTATCGGGGCTGCCGATGACTGCCGGGTTGGCCTGAAACGATGCGGCGTCGGGCCGCCAATCCTCGTAGGTCCCCGTATCGACGTAGCACACCACATGGCGGCCGAGCCGGTGGAGCGCCGCTACGGTCTGGGGGGGCGTGTCGAAGGCGTCGAGGTCGTAGACGCTGGCCGCGATCGTGGTGTCGATGGTTCCGGTGAGTTGCCATTGATAGGTGTCCGCCCGCGACGGGGCCCATCCGCTGCTCGGCGCGGAGGCGGGTACGGGCGGGCTCGCAGCCGAGGAGCGCATGGCAGCGCTGCCGCCGCAGCCCGCGAGGACGATGAGGATGGCGAGTGCCAGAAAGCCGCTGGGGCGTATCGTCATGCTTTGTAGAACTATCGGTCCACTCGCGAAGGTTCGGCACCTTCTCGCCGAACGCCGCCGGTACCGACTATGAGTTCGTTCATTCCCGCCGATCCCACGATCGCGGAGTTCGCCGCGTATCTGCGCCTGGAGCGCGGCCAGTCGCCGCGTACCTCCGAGGAGTACGCGCGCGACGTCGAGGTGTTCGGCGAGTTTCTCGAGCCCGGCCACCCGAAGACGACGGCGTTTTATAAGCTCGGCACGGCCACCACGTCGGACGTGCGGCGTTTCGTCATGGAGCTGATGGGTCCGCGCAAATACACGCCGGTCTCGGTCCGGCGCAAACTCGCGGCGCTACGCTCGTATTTCGCGCTGAGAAAACGCGAGGGGCACCGGGCCGACAATCCCGCCGCCGACGTCCCCCCGCCCAAAGCGCCCAAACGTCTGCCGCACGTGATGTCCGAGCCTGAGGTCGCGAGGCTGCTGCGCACCCGCGTTGCCGGCAAAGACGATTTTCAGCGGTTGCGCAATACGGCGATTATGGAGCTGCTCTATGCGAGCGGCATCCGGCGCGCCGAGCTCGTGGGGCTCAACATCAGCGACGTCGATCTCGAGCGCCGCTTGATGCGCGTGATCGGCAAGGGCAACAAACAGCGAATGGTCTTCATTAACCAGGCTGCCGCCGACGCGGTCCGCAATTATCTCGGCGTACGGCCACGCAGTTCGGATGAAGCGCTCTTTTTGTCGCGTCGCAAGACGCGTCTCTCCCACCGGCAGGCCTGGGTGATCTTTCGAGAGTTCGCCGAGCTTTCCGGGCTGACGCAGCACGTTACCCCGCACGTCATGCGTCATTCGTTCGCGACGCATCTGCTCGAAAACGGCGCCGACATCATGACCATCAAGGAGTTGCTCGGCCACGAAAGCCTCTCCACCACCCAAATCTACACCAACGTTTCGCTCGAACACATGCGGCGCAGTTACGAAGACGCGCACCCCCGCGACCGCACCGAAGAGCGATGAGGAGTATGCCCGCGTTGAACCAGCGTTCCATCGTCCTTCTTCTTCTCGCAGCTACTGGGCTCGCATCGTGCGGGTCGCACACTCCCTACGTTACGACGACCGGCACGTTGCCGCCGAACGCGATTATGACGGTGCGGGCCGTCCAAGCCGGCATCAATGCCTATAAGCCCGCCGTCGGACAACCGGACGATCTCTTCACGGTCAGCGCTACGGCGCTCGGGGGCGTCCCGCCGGAGGCTCCGACGATCCGCCGCGTCGGCAACGGCATCGTCGTCGACGCGCGCGCGCCGCTCCGCAACCTGCTATTGCGGGTTCCGGCCAACGTCAATCTCAACGTCGATTCGCAGCGAGGCGACGTTGACGTCACCGAAATCTCCGGGAACGTCGACGTTCACGCCGGCGTCGGAAGCGTCGACGTGATGATCGCCGGATACGCGCAAGCGAGCGTCGCGAAGGGCCAGATCTCGGTGACGATGGGCTCGACGACGTGGCCCGGGGTGCTGACGTTTCGTAACCGGGACGGCGACGTCGAAGTGTGGGTGACCGAAACCGCGAAATTCCGCGTGCACATGCACACCGGCGATGGGATGCTCTTCACGGATTTCCCGCTCCACGGCACCTCGAGCGGCACGGGCGAGACCATCGACGGCGTGGTGAACGGCGGAGCCGCGCGCGCGATCGATATCGACGTTAAGCGGGGGAATATTCGCTTGTTGAGCCTGCACCCGGAGGCATAGCCAAGACGCTGCCGGGGTTCATGATTCCGAGCGGATCGATCGCGCGCTTCACGGCGCGCATGAGCGCCATTTCCTGCGGGCTCCGCTGCGCCGGTAGTTCGTCGCGGCGATAGCGCCCGACGCCGTGCTCGGCGGTAATGCTTCCACGGTATGCGGTGACGATAGCATGCACCGTCGCGTTAACGGCATCGCTACGCACGGCGTCCCCGTCAGGGAGCAACACGTTGAAGTGGACGTTGCCGTCGCCGACATGGCCGAAGGCGAGAACGCGCGTTCCTCGATGAGCGGTTTCTACCGCCAGGGTCGCTTCTTCGATAAAGCGCGGGACGTCGACGATCGGAACCGAGACGTCGTGCTTCGCGCTGCGCGCCGCTCGCTTCTCCGTTTCGGGAATGGATTCGCGCCATTCCCAGAGTTCGTCGCTCTGCCGCTGGCTTTCGGCCACGACGCAGTCGTTTGCGATGCCGGCGTCGATCAGCGTTGCGAGCGCGGCCTCGAAGGCGTCGCGCGTTCCCTCAAGCGACGCGGCCGCCTCCACCAGCAGATACCACGGCTGGGCGGCCATCGGACGCGCGAGGGATGGCTGTTGCGCGGATCGCAGGCTCACCGTCGTATCGGAAAAAAGCTCGCAGGCGGCGAGCGTATCGCCGAGCAGATCCTGCAGCCGGCTAAACGCGCGCAATGCGTCGCTCGGGCTTGCGAGGCCCAGCAATGCCGTGGTTTGGAAGCGGGGCTTGGGAAAGAGCCGCAGCACCGCGCTCGTGACGATTCCCAGCGTGCCTTCCGCGCCGATGAAGAGCTGCTTCCAATCGTAGCCGGCGTTGTCTTTCCGCAGGGCGCGCAAGCCGTCGACGACGCTTCCGTCCGGCAAAACGGCCTCTAATCCGAGGACGAGCGCGCGCATCGTTCCGTAACGAAGCACGCCGGAGCCGCCGGCGTTGGTCGAGATGAGGCCGCCGATTTGAGCCGAGCCCTCCGCGCCGAGCGAGAGCGGAAAGAGCCGGTTCGCGGCATCTGCCGCGGCTTGGACGTCGGTCAACACGCAGCCGGCCTGCGCCGTTAGCGTATTCCCTATCGGATCGACGGATTCGATGCGGTGCATGCGCGATAGCGAGAGCAGGATCGCACCGTCGAGCCCCAGAGGCGTCGCGCCGGCCGCCAGACCGGTATTACCGCCTTGTGGGACGATCGGCGTGCGCGTCGCATGCGCGAGGGCGACGACGCGAGCCACTTCCTGCGTCGATTGCGGCCGGACGACGGCCATCGCGTTCCCGGCAAAGACGCCGCGCCAGTCGTTGTAGAACGCCTGCGTTTGCTCCGGGCCGGTGAGGACGGCGGCCGGCCCGACGATTGCCGCGAGCTCGGCGAGCAAGCTCTGCGTCACGCGTCGCGGGTCTGCGCGAGCAGCGCCTCTCTGGCTTTAATCAGACGCACCATGGCTTCGTTGTATGGGGTCGGCACGTTGGTGCGCCGGCCGAATGCGACGATCGCGCCGTTGATGTAATCGATCTCGCTCGGATGCCCGGTCTCCAGATCGAATGCCATGGAACTCTTCGTATCGGCGCCCATCACGATCACTTGCATGACGTAGTGCCACGGGTTCGAATACGGCAAGTTGATTTTCAGCGCGGCGGCAACTGCGGCGGCCTCGTCGGCGAGCGCTTCGGCGAGGTGCGCGGCGTTCGGTTCCTTCGGAATCGCGCCGGCCGGGCAATCCAGCAAAGCCGACAGGGCGTTGATCGAAGCATTGGCGACCAACTTCCCCCACAGGTGCGGGCGAATGTCGTAGACGATCGAGGCTTGCAGGCCGCTATGCACGAGGACGTCGGCTACGGTGCGCGAGGTCGTCGGCGATGCCGTTGAGGAACCGATGATGGTCGCCCCCTGCTCCGAACTCGACACCCGGCCGGGCCCGAGCGTCGTCGACGATTCGGTCGTGATGCCCAGAATTACCGGTACGGCTCCCCCGAGAGCGGTGCGAATGGCGTCCTCGTTACCGATCCCGTTCTGGAGCGAGACCACGGGCGTAGACGGATTGAGTTCCCCCGCGAACGGGCGCAGCGCGCGCAGCGTGTCCACGGCCTTCACGAAGAGAAAGAGCACGTTCGACGCATAGAGTTCGCGGGCGCTCCGTGCGACGGTCACTTTCACGGGCTTGCCGTCGTTGACGCACAGGCCCTTGCGCCGGATCGCTTCGGAGACCGCCGGATTGGATTCCAGAATCGTCACGTCGCCGGTCTTCGCGAGATGATATCCGAAGAGCGTCCCCATCGACCCCGCTCCGATGATACCGACTTTGATTTTAGCCTCACTCATCGCATTAAAACTGCAGCTGGATGCCGTAAACGGTACGGCGGGTGATGTGCGTCATATCCCGTTGCCCAAAGAAAAGTTCCGCGCCGGGCATCAATCGCAGGTTGCCGTACAGGTCGAGCGAGGGGCGACGCAGGTTGTACACGCGCGTTTCGATGCCGTAGCGCGACCGATTGAACTGCCCGATCAGTCCGAGTTGCGAGTAGAGCAAGCCGCCACCCAACCGTACGCCGTTGCCGAACGACTTGAGCGCGGCGAGGTTCGCCGTCGTATGGTACCCGATGTCGTTCGCGCCCACCATGAAGCTGGTCTCGCCCTTAGGAAACACGATCGCATTGATATCGGTCTGCGGGCCGCGATCCTTGCTCAAGAGCGGATTATCGCAGCAATAGTGCTGCGCGGAGAGGGCGCTGACGCGCAGCTGGATCGCGAGTAAGTTGCGCGCGACGGTGGCTAGGCGTTGCTTGAGGGCCAGACGCCGCACGGCATCGCGTTGCCGGTCCAACGCGCTTGGCGTGCTCTGAACGCTAGGGGTAGCGGCGCCGTACGGCGCGGGGCTCGGCGGGGAGAGCGAAAACGGCGAGGTGGTAGCGGTGGGGAGCGGGGCCGGTGTGGCGCCCCGGTCGACCCCGTACACGCTACTCGTGCCGCCGAGCGCGCCGAGAAGAGAATTCGCGCGTTGCATCGTCGCATCGAGGTTCGCAACCGTGTTGCGCACCTGGTTCTGCGTCTGAGGATCCCCGGTGATGCTCCGCAGATCTTTGGTGATCCCCGCGATTGCGTCGGTGGTCTCGGCGATGTTTTTGGTCGTAGCTAGAATGTTCGTCTTGAGATTGGGGTCCGATGCGATGCTCGCAAGCGACGTCATCGACGTGTTGAGCGCGACCGACGTGGTTTGAAAGTTCGAGAGAATGGCGTCGATCTTCTTGGAGTTGAGCTGCGTCGTATCGTTGAGCGTCGCGGTCAATTCATCGATGTTGCGGCTGGCCGTGCCCAAACTGCTCTGCAACGAGTCCGCGATTTGGAGCGCTTGCCGGGAGAATTGCTCCATGGTGCGGTCGGCCGTCGTGGTTAAGTGATTGGCGTTCTCGATCGTTGCTTGCAGCGTGTCGAGCAACTTCGGTTCGCGCGATTCGAGATCGGCGAGAATCGTGTCCAGACGTTTGATTTGCCCCTGCCCTTGCTGGAGCAAATCGGCGATCGTCGCCGAGTTGTTTCCCTGCGGTTGTTCGTCGATCGGCAGAACCTGGCGCGCGAGCATCGGAACGGCTTGCGGCGCGGGCGTGGGCCCGGTCACTCCGGCCGGCCGAGGGATAGGGACCGGCGGGACGATGATGAGGTTCGGGTCGCCGGTCAGCGGCGCCTGAATGAGAAAACGCGAGGCGCTCGGGATATCGACGTCGCGATTGACGGCAAGGATCACGTCGACGGTATTATCCGGGAGCAGCGAAATCGAATCGACCGTTCCGACGCTCACGCCGCTGAAGTAGACGATCGCGCCCGAATGCAGGCCTGCGGCCGATTGGAAGTGGACGCCGATGCGGTAGCCGGTATGCCGGGTGCCGAAATCGGTGATGACGTAAAACACCCCAAAGAGCAGTAGGAGTGAGAGGAGGGCAAAAGCCCCAACTTGGGCCTGTCGCGTCATGCGCTTCTATTTATGCCTCGCGGGGATTTGTGCCTTGCCGACGAGCGCTGCGGCCCGCTAGATCGGTATCGGGCCAATTTCGGAGCCTTGGATAAATTGCTGTACGATCGGGTTGGGCGACTGCTTGATCTCGTCCACGGTTCCGTAGGCGATAATCGCTCCCTCGAAGAGCATAGCAACGTAGTCGGCCATCATGTAAATGGATTGCAAGTCGTGCGAAATCACCACCGCGGTGCCCTGGAGCTTTTGGCGCAGGCGGACGATCGTATCGGTAATCAAGTGCGTGACGATCGGGTCCAGCCCGGTCGTCGGCTCGTCGTAAAGAATCAACTCCGGGCGCGTAACGATGGCCCTTGCGAAGCCGGCCCGCTTGAGCATGCCACCGGAAAGCTGGCTCGGAAGGTTGTCGTACGTATTCGATAGACCGACGGAGTCGAGCGCGTCGACGACGATTTTCTGGATCTCCGATTCGGAGAGGTGCGTCTGCTCCTGCAGCGGCAGGGCGACGTTCTCGCCGATCGAGAGGCTATCCAAGAGCGCGGCGAACTGAAAACTCAGGCTGATCTTGCGCCGCACGTCCATGAGTTGACGCTCGGA
>DAHUXY010000073.1 GCA_027315505.1 Vulcanimicrobiota bacterium
ATTTTTCAGCTCGAGCATTTTTTCGACAGAACAAGTTTTGAAGTGGCCCTCCGGGCCAGGTCGAAAAAACTGCACGCTCCCGACCGCACCCCTACCGCGGCTTTTCCGCAGCCTATGATTTTCTAACGGATCGCCACCGGCGTACGCGGGGTCTCGATGAGCCCACGCTCGATTCTTGCCGGCAGCGTCGCAGGCGTTGCTTGGATTGATTCCCGGCTACGGGCGAGCAAGAACGGTAACGCGGTCGCGCACATGGTGGCGAGCGCGAAGAATTTCGTGGCTTGGGCGGCCGAGATGTTTGCGGCTTGCGCTGCGACCAGGCCCTCCAGCGTACCGAGGGCATGCGGGCCGTGCGTTGCTAGGAATTGTTGCACCGACGCGCGTCCGAGCGAAACCGATCCGGCGAGTGCGTTCTGCGCGATGGCGAAGCCGCGATCCAGGAGCGTCGCAGCATATGCCGATCCCACCGAGGCGCCGATTTGTTGCGCGAGTCGCGTCAGCGCGAGCGCTGCAGGAATCGTCGATGGGACGACGGCTTTGAAGAGCACGACGTTGAGTGGTACGAACACGAAGGCGAAGCCGACCCCGCTGAGCATCTGCGTGAGGACGAACGTTAGGAATGAAGAGTTGGTCGTCATCTGATAGGTCTGCAGCCAGGTGGCGAGCCCCGCGACGAAGATGCCTGCGGCAGCGACGGCGCGCAGATCGACTCGCGGTTGGGAAACGACCCAGGTGGTGATCGGATAGAGTATCGCGATCGTGCCGGCTCGGACCATCAGCAACATGCCGGCGAGCGTCGTGGTAAAGCCGAGCGATTCTTGCGTGTACTGCGGCTGAATGAACACCAATCCGAAGATCGCGCCACCGACGGCGAAATTGATGACGGCGAGCGCCCACACCGAGCGTTGGCCGAAGACGCGCAGCGCGACGCCGGGGTTCTTCGCGCCGTAGAGTTCCCAGAGCGTGAACGCGAGGAGCGCTAGGAACGAGAGGGTTGCGAGCATCACGATGTTGCTATCGCTAAACCACCCGTCGCGTTCGCCTTCGTCGAGAACGTACTGCAATGCGCCCAGCCCGACCGCGAGCAGTCCGACGCCGAAGAAATCGAACGACATCCGCCGCGGGCGCTCGGGGTCCCGCACGAACAGCATGACCAAGATCGTCGCTGCGATGCCGGGCAGGACGTTGATGAAGAACACCCAGCGCCACGAGGCTTGATCGGTCAGCAATCCGCCGAGGGTTGGGCCGATGGTCGGGCCGATGACGACCGCGAGCGCGAACAGCGATTGGCTCTTGCCGAGCAGATTCGGCGGAAACGTATCGCGGATGATTTGTTGCGCCGGCACCATCAATCCGCCGCCGAACGCGCCTTGAATGAAGCGCAGGGCAATCTCGGTCGTCGTATCGTTTGCGAGGCCGCACAAGACGGAAACGATCGTGAACCCCGCAATCGACAACGCGAAATAATTCCGCCGTCCGAGCAGCGTGATGAACCACGGCGAGAGCGGGATCACGATGACGTTTGCAATGATGTAGGCGGTAACGAACCACGCGCCTTGATCGGTCGTGGCGCCGAGCGATCCGTCGATGGTGGGCAGCGCCACGTTGACGATCGTGGTGTCCGCGAGTTGCATGAGTGCGGCGAGCATGACGGCAGTCACGACGGCAGCACGGCGTGCGCCGTATTCAACGACGTTGGACATTGAGGAGCCTTCCGGTGGTGCGGGCTAAGCTAGAGCAAAGACCGGTTGGTCGAGCAAATCGGCATTTTCGAGCGCGATCTGTTCGAAGAATGCTTGGGCCTCGCGTTCGGGCGCGCTGTACTCCATCACCGATGCGATGCTGGAGCCGTGGGTGGCCAGTTGGGCGCAGGCGCGCACGAAGGCGCTCCAGGCCGAGGAGTCGCCACCGGTGAGGGCGGCTTCGTAGGCCCGGGATACCGTTCGGGCTTCTTGTTGGAGGGAGGCGGAGATGCGCCCAAGGGCCTGCGCCTGCCGGGCGAGCGCGGCGTAGGCCGCGCGGGCTTCGGGGGCGAGACCGCGGCTGGACGTCTCCCGGTCGTCCATAGTACAATACATCTTGTACTGGATAATAGTACAATGGTTATTGTACTGTCAAGCACGCCGCCAAAAAGATATGACGAACGAACAGCCGGCTCGCACCTATTGGTTCCCCGAACGGGAAGACATCACGATCTACGGCGTACTGGCCGCTTTGAGCGACCCGACGCGCCTTGAGTTAGTGCGCCAGTTAGCGACCGGCGGCGAACGATGCCCCTATGAGTTCTGCGACGTCACGAGCAAGCAAAACCTCTCGCACCATCTCAAAGTGCTGCGCGAAGCCGGGCTCATCACCGCCCGCTACGAAGGGCGCAAGAAGTATCTCTCCCTGCGCCGCGAGTTGATCGATGACATGTTCCCCGGCTTGCTCGCCGGGCTGCTCACGGCCGTCGAGGCGCTACCGCAAACATAGCGCCGGCCGGAGCCGTTACGCCATTGCCGAGACCGGCGCGGCCGAGCGGAACGTCAGCTCGCCGATGACGTCGTTGAAGCCCACCTCAACCGTATCGCCGTCGGCGATATCGCCGGAGAGAATGCGGCGCCCGAGCGGCGTTTCCAGCTCCTTCTGAATCGTACGCTTGAGCGGGCGCGCTCCGTAGTTGGGGTCGAAGCCCGCTTTCACCAGATGCAATTTCGCCGCTTGGTCGAGAACGAGCGTGATCCGCCGTTCGGCCAACCGCGCGCGCAGACGCCGCAGTTGGATATCGACGATCTCCCCGAGCTGGTCTTGCGTGAGCGCATGGAAGACGATGATTTCATCGACGCGGTTGAGGAATTCGGGGCGGAAATGCGCGCGCAGTTCTTCCATGACGGTCGCGCGCATCAGCGCTTCGTCGGCTCCGCCGGATTCGCCCTTGTAATCGAGGATGCGATGGCTGCCGATGTTCGAGGTCATGATCACGATCGTGTTGCGGAAGTCCACCGTGTGGCCTTGTCCGTCGGTCAAGCGGCCGTCGTCGAGAATCTGCAGAAAGACGTTGAACACGTCCGGGTGCGCCTTCTCGATTTCGTCGAAGAGGATGACCGAATAGGGCCGGCGCCGCACCGCTTCGGTGAGTTGCCCGCCTTCGTCGTAGCCGACGTATCCGGGAGGTGCGCCGAGCAGACGCGCGACGGTGTGCTTCTCCTGATACTCCGACATGTCGATGCGAATCAACGCCCGTTCGTCGTCGAACAGATACTCGGCGAGCGCGCGCGCCAGTTCGGTCTTTCCGACGCCGGTCGGACCGAGGAAAATAAACGAGCCGATCGGACGGTTGGGGTCGGCTAAACCCGAGCGCGAACGCATCACGGCCTCGGCAACCGAATCGACGGCTTGGTTCTGGCCGATAACGCGTTTGTGCAACTCCTCATCGAGATGCAGCAACTTCTGCTTCTCGCCTTCGAGGAGTTTGGAGAGCGGGACGCCCGTCCAACGCGAGATCACCTCGGCGATGTCTTCTTCGTCCACCTCTTCCTTCGAAAGACGGCCCTTCCCATTATGGGAATACGCGGCGTCCTCTTCGGCTTTGAGCTGTTTTTCGAGCTGGGGCAGCGCGCCGTATTGCAGTTCGGAGGCCCGGCCGTAATCGGCTTGGCGGGTGGCCTGCTCGATCTGCACCTTCGTCTGCTCGATGCGATCGCGTAAGCCTTGCAGCTTCGTCGCGGCGTTCTTTTCGGTGTCCCATTGCAGGCGCAATCCGGTCTGTTGCTCGCGCAGGCCCGCAAGCTCGCGCTCTAAGGCGTCGAGGCGTTCGCGGCTGGCGCGGTCCTCCTCTTTGCGCAGCGCTTCGCGCTCGATTTCGAGTTGCATGACGCGGCGCGAGATTTCGTCGAGTTCTTGCGGCATCGAATCGATCTCGGTGCGCAGCTTGGCGCCGGCTTCATCGATGAGATCGATGGCCTTGTCCGGCAAAAAGCGATCGGTAATGTAACGATTGCTCATGGTCGCGGCAGCCACCAGCGCGCCGTCCTTGATCCGGACGCCGTGGTGCGCTTCGTAACGCTCTTTGAGGCCGCGCAGGATGGAAATGGTATCTTCGACGCTGGGCTGGTCGACCACGATCGGCTGAAAGCGCCGTTCGAGCGCCGCATCTTTTTCGATGTATTTGCGATATTCGTCGAGCGTCGTCGCGCCGATCATGTGCAACTCGCCACGCGCGAGCATCGGCTTGAGAAGATTGCTCGCGTCCATCGCGCCGTCGGCCTTGCCCGCTCCGACGACGGTATGCAATTCGTCGATGAAGAGCACGATCTGCCCTTCGCTATTGGAGACGTCTTTCAACACGGCTTTGAGGCGCTCTTCGAATTCGCCGCGATACTTCGCGCCGGCGATCAGCGCTCCCATGTCGAGCGAGACCACGCGTTTGTTCTTCAAACCCTCCGGCACATCGCCGCGAACGATGCGCTGCGCGAGGCCTTCGACGATCGCGGTCTTACCGACGCCGGGGTCGCCGATGAGGACGGGGTTGTTTTTGGTGCGGCGCGAGAGCACTTGCACGATGCGACGGATTTCGTCGTCGCGCCCGATTACCGGATCGAGCTTGCCACGCTCGGCTTCGAGCGTGAGATCGCGCCCGTAGCGCTCGAGCGATTTATAGGTGCCTTCGGGATCTTTCGTGGTGACGCGCTGGTTGCCGCGGACGTCGCGCAGGGCTTGCAGCAGTTTATCGCGCGTGATGCCGGCTTCGCGGAAAAGTTGGCCGACCGCGCCGGATGCTTGCGACATCGCGAGCAGCACGTGCTCCACCGACGTATAGTCGTCTTGCAGCGCTTGGGCCTCGGTCTCGGCCGTTGCCATCACCCGCCCGAGTTCGGGCGAAAGCGTCACCTGAGCCGAATCGGCATTACTGCCGGAGAGCCGCGGGAGCTTGCCGATCGCGGCGTCGGCGGCGCGGACAATCGCCTTCGGGTCGGCGCCGGCCTTAGCGAGGATGTCCGGCGCGATGCCGCGCTCCTGCTCGAGCAGGGCGGCCAGCATGTGCTCGGGGGTCGTCTGGGTGTTGTGTTCGTGCAAGGCGCGGGTATATGCGCCGTTGAGCGCATCCGAGACGCGTTCGGTCATTTTTTCGACGTTCATGGCTACTTAATTCTACCGCTATTCCGGCGAAAAAGTTGCAGGGCTACCCTGCCAAGGGAAGACGGCAAGGCTTGACATAATAGGCAATATATCGTAGGCTACTTATATATCATAAGCTATAGGAGCAGTTCTGCCTGATGTCCACATTCAATCTCGACCCCACCCATTCCAGCATCGAGTTCACCGTCCGTCACATGGTGTTCTCGAAGGTTCGCGGCACGTTCACCGCCTTCACGATCGATCTCGATATCGACGATGCGACCAACCTTCCCACCTCGGTCGAGGCCTCGATCGACGCGGCCTCGGTCTCCACCAACGTCGCCGACCGCGACGCACATTTGAAGTCGCCCGACTTTTTGGATGCGGCGCAATTCCCGAAGCTGACGTTCGCGAGCACGTCGGTCACGGGTACCGCGGACGCAATGACGATCGCCGGAAACCTGACGATTCACGGCGTCACCAAGCCGGTCTCGCTCTCGGCAACCTTCGACGGACGCGGTAAGGACCCGTGGGGCAACGATCGCATCGCCTACAGCGCGAATGCGAAGATCAACCGCAAGGATTTCGGTTTAACCTGGAACCAGGCACTCGAAGCGGGCGGCGTGCTCGTCGGCGAGGATATCGAGATCGCGCTCTCTATCCAAGCCGTCCGCGCAGGCCAACCCGCCGCAGTCTAACCCGCGCTAGCGGGCCCCGGCAATCCGCTTGAAGCCGGCATCGATACCCGCATACGCGCGGGCGATCGATGCCGCTTCTTGCAGTTGCGCTTGGTTCGGGCCCTGGTACGAGCTGCTCAACCGCGAGAGCAAGTCCAGAACGCGCTCGCGCAGTTGTGCCGGCCCTTCGAGGTCCTCGATGTTCTTCGGGTCCAGCGTGAGCCGATGGCGGAACGCAAGGAGCCCCGCCGCTTCCTGGCCGTGCGCGTGCTTCAGGCGCGCGTCGATCGGATTGAGCATCGCGTCGATCCCGCTCAATTCGCTATTGAGTTGTGAGACCGCCGCGTAATGCTCTTGGTAAGGAGCCGGCGAGGTGCCGGTCCGCGGATCGGGCTTCACGACGACCGGTTGCGCCGTCGTCGTTCCGTCGACGGTCAAGCGGACCGTATAGGTTCCCGGAACCACGCGCGCGCCGGCGTTGGGGAAGGGTTGATTCGCAAGGAACGTGCCCTTCCACGGGGTCGGAGCGTCCTCGTTCAGATCCCACGACGTCCGGTTCATCCCGACGTGCATCGGAACGTCCTTGCCGGTGAGATGGCGCACGACGTGCCCGCTCGCATCGACGATGTCGATGGCCGCGTGCTTGGGAGCGCGCGCGAGATAGTTCGTGATCAAGGCACCGTACGGAGTATTGGTGCCGACGAAGTCGTTACTCGGTAGCAGCGGCTTGGTGAAGGTATGGATCGGCGAAGCCGTCCAGGTGAGGTAGGTTGGGCGAACGGCGAAGAGCGTCATCGCCGTCGTCCGCGCTTTGGCCCATTCTTGGAGCGGGCGCAGATCGTCGAAGATCCAGATGCCGCGACCGTGCGACGCCACCAACAAGTCGTCCGCATCGGGCTGAATCTCGAGATCGTAGATAGCGGTGGCGGGCATGTTCAGTCGCAGCGAGTGCCAGTGGCCGCCGCGATCGAACGAAACGAACACGCCGCGCTGCGTACCGGCATAAAGCAGGTTCGGATCGACCGGATCTTCGCGGATGCTCCGCACGAAGAAGTCGCGCGGCAGATTCCCGGCAATCGATTTCCAGGTTTTGCCGTAATCGTCGGTGAGGAAAATATAGGGATGGTCGTCACCGCTCATATGGCGATCGACCGCAATATAGGCCGTGCCGGCCGAATAATGCCCCGGCTCGACGGTCGGCACCCGCCCGAACGACGGCATCGCCGCAGGCGTGACGTTCGTCCAGTGCGCGCCGCCGTCGCGCGTGAGCTGTACGACGCCGTCGTCCGTGCTCACCCACATCAGCCCGCCGGCGAGTTTCGAGACGCCGATATCGAGGATGGTATCCGAAGTTTCGGCACCCGATTCGTCGCGCGTTATCGGGCCGCCGGTGTGCCCCTGATGGGCCTTGTCGTTACGGGTAAGATCGGGACTGATCGCCGTCCAGGTTTGGCCGTGGTCGGCGCTCTCGAAGACGACGTTCCCGCCGACGAGCGCCTTGCCGTCGTTGGTAAACGTGATGGGCGATTCCCAATTGAAGCGATACTTCAACGCCGACGCGGCTTCGTCGCCGTTGATCTCCGCGTCGGGCGAGACTTCGCGCGCATCCAACGTGCGAACGTCACTCAAGAAGACCTGCCCGGTATCGGACGCCGTCGAAGTGGACCAAACCAGGTTCGGATCTTTCGGGTCGTAGACGGCCCACATGCCGTCACCCGGCGCGATCGTGTACCAATCGCGATTGAGCACGCCGACACCGTTGGTGGAGCTGGACGGCCCGCACCACGTATTGTCGTCCTGCAAACCGAAGCACACGTTGTAATACGGCAGCGTGTGGTCGAAGCCGATGCGATACGGCTGCGCGAAGGGCAGATCGTATGGTTGCCACACGCTCTGCATGCTATCGTTGGACATCACCACCGCTTCGTCGCTCGCGATCGCCACGCGCCGCCCGTCGTGCGACCACCAGACGAAGTGATAATCCCATCCGGCCGCGAGCGCGACCGGCTTGAACGTTTTACCGCCGTCGGTCGTCATCGACAGGACCAGCGAGACATTGATGAGCCGATTCGGGTCGGCCGGGTCGACGTAGATGCGATTGAAATAGAACGGGCGCGCGCCCAGCAACGGGTTGTGCGGCATCGCCTTCCACGTGACGCCTTCGTTATCCGACCGCCAGAGTTCGCCGTGTTTGGCTTGAATGATCGCATAGACGCGGTTCGAGGTGCCGGCGGCGAGGCCGATGCGGCCGATGATGCCGCCCGGCAATCCATGGCCGGTGAGTTTCTGCCACGTCGCGCCGTTATCGGTCGAACGATAGATCGCGTCGAGCGGGCCGCCGCTGCTCATGTGCCACGACGAGCGGCGGAACTGCCAGATGCCCGCGAACAGCGTTGAAGGATGGTCCGGCGAGCGCACCAGATCCGACGCACCGCTCGAAGGCCCGACGTACAGCGTATGCGCCCAGTGCGCGCCTGCATCGTGGGTCACGTACACGCCGCGGGAGTGGCTGTCGGCAAAAGGGTTGCCGAGAACGCCGACCGCCACCGTGCGCGTGTCGCGCGGGTCGATCGAGATGCGCGCGATCCGTTGCGACGATGCGAGGCCGGCATGGTGCCATGTTTTACCGCCGTCGGTCGAATGCCAGAGCCCGTCGCCGCTCTCGGACGTGTTGCGCGGATAGGCCTCGCCCGTACCGACCCAGACGTCGTTCGCGTTTTTCGGCGAAACCGCAATCGCACCGATCGGCGCGACCGGCTGCCGGTCGAACACCGGACGCCATGACACGCCGCCGTCGGTCGATTTGAAGACGCCGCCGCCGGCACCTCCGGCGTAGTACACCATCGGGTCGGTATCGCTGCCCGCGATTGCCGTCGCGCGGCCCCCCGCAATGGCGGGGCCGATCGCTCGATAGTGCAACGCTGCGAACGCAGCCGAATCCGTGTCCGCGTTAGCGGCGGTCACGGTGCAAAGCGGCAAAACCAACGCGGTCATGCCAAGGAGGGCGACGCGTAAACCGTTCATGTGCGGAGCATACGGGCAAAGCGCGCAAAACCTTTGTTCGCGGCGGGCCGGAGCGACGCGTTGCCGAACGGTGCCAGAGTATGGACATAGTCACGGGAGCGATTCGCGCGTACTACCTCTTCGACGTCGCCGACACCATCGACTTAGCCACGCTGCGCACGATCGAAGGCGAAGGCCTCGCCCCCGCCGACATCCCCCTGCGTCCGCACGCATCGAGCGCGTACCTCAGGCTCGAGGTTCCACCACTCGTCGCGCGGCTGCCCGATGCGGAACTGGGCGATCTGCGCTGCAGCGTACGCGTGAAGCTATTCGACTACGGCGTGATCTCGCTGCGCCTTTCGTTCGACGCGAGCGGCGACTGGGAGCGCATGGCCGCGCTCTCCGAGCGCCTGCGCAACGACGATGTCGTCGCAGCCTACGCGCAGCGCATCACCACCCGCATTTGC
>DAHUXY010000076.1 GCA_027315505.1 Vulcanimicrobiota bacterium
GCTTCGGTGCTCACGAACAACGAGACGTATTTTTTTCGCGAGCGATCGCAACTCGACGTGCTCGTGAGCGACGTCGTCGACGAAGCGCTCAAATCCTACGGCGGGCGCTTGCGGATTTGGTCGTCGGCGAGTTCGACGGGAGAAGAGCCCTACACGATCGCGATGATGCTGCGCGAGGGACGGCGGCTGCAAACGTCCGGCATCACCATCCATGCAACCGATCTGTCGCCGCGCGCTCTCGATCGGGCGGCGACGGCATTTTACCGGGAGCTCTCATTTCGGGCGACGCCGCCCGAAATGGTTCAAAGGTACTTTCGTCCGTTCCAAGGCGGCTTTTTCCTCAATGACGACGTAAAACAGATGGTCGACTTTTCGCGAATCAATTTGCTGGACGAACGAGCGGTCGCTGCCATGGGCGTTCACGACGCGATTTTTTGCCGCAACGTATTGATCTATTTCGATAAGCCGACGCAGAAGCGCGTCGTGGAGGCATTCGCGAAAGTTTTACGGCCGGGCGGATTTTTGTTTCTCGGCCACGCCGAATCGATCATGAGGATTACCGACTTGTACGAACCGGTCGTCACGCCGAAAGCCATCTACTACCGACGGAAGGCGGATTAGCTTCGTGGATCACATCAATGTCTTGGTCGTCGACGACTCGGCGTTCATGCGCCGCGCGATCACGAAGATGCTGGAGAACGAGCCGGACGTTCACGTGGTCGCGACCGCTCGCAGCGGCGAGGAGGCGATCGCCAAGGTCGAACAGGCCAATCCCGATATCATTACGATGGACGTCGAGATGCCCGGCATCGGCGGGTTGGAGGCGGTTCGGCAGATTGCGGCCCATCATCGCATACCGATCATCATGGTCAGCACGCTCACGCGCGACGGAGCCGAAACGACGTTTCGCGCGCTCGAAAACGGGGCGGTCGATTTCATCGCGAAGCCGGATGCCGCCTATACGAATATCAACGAAGTCGCCCGCGACCTCGTCCGCAAGATCCGCACCTTCGCCCGCCGCGGCGCGCGGCCGTTCGTCGAGAGCCCGCTTCCGCGCGTCGCCGAGCGGAAGGCTCCGCTATCGCCGCCGTTCCAGCATCCGCGTCAAGGGCGCGAACCCTTCGCCTGCGTGGCGATCGGTACGTCCACCGGGGGACCGGTCGCGTTATCCCATCTGATACCGTATCTTCCCCAAAACTTTCCGACGCCGATCGTCATCGTTCAGCACATGCCGCTCGGATTCACGAGGCCGCTCGCGGATCGGTTGAACGCGCTTAGCAAAATTCGCGTCCTCGAAGCCGCGACGGGAATGTTTCTCGAGCCCGGCGTGGCGTTCATCGTCCCCTCGGGAAGGCAACTCTCGCTGCATCGCTCGCTGGGCGATATCGAGGTTCGGCTGGTCGACGACGACGGCACCTCGTTGCACGTCCCCAGCGTCGACGTGATGGCCGAACACGTCGCGGAGATCTTCGGAGCCTCCTCGCTCGGCGTCATTCTGACCGGGATGGGGCAAGACGGCGTACGCGGACTTCGGAAAATCAAGGAGCGCGGCGGGTACGTCGTCGGGCAAGATGAGGCGACGTGCGTCGTCTACGGGATGCCTCGCGCCGCCGCAAAGGAGGGATTGGTCGATCGGGTTGCAGCCCTCGACGAAATTCCATACGTGCTCAACGAACTCGTCGGCGCGACGAAATCTTGATGGAACGAACGGCGGCGATTCGACCCGCGGGTAGGAAGCTGTGGACAGACTGTGAATTATGCGGCTCAAGCGCATCTGGCGCGAATGAGGTTGCATGAAGCTGGGCCGTAGTCCGCGTCGCTACGTCATCGGCGGCGTCGAACTCTCGCGAGAAGAGATCGTGCATAAATACTTGCACTTGGTCAAGTATGTTGCCGGTCGCATCTCCGTTAATTTGCCGCCGAACGTCGAGATCAACGATCTCATCAACGATGGAATCCTCGGCTTGATCGACGCCATCGAAAAATACGACGACGGCCGGGGCGTCAAATTCGAAACCTATGCGATCACGCGCATTAACGGCGCAATTTTAGACGCGCTTCGCTCGCTGGATTGGGTTCCGCGCGCCGTTCGCCAACGTGCCAGGGAGCTCGAACGCGCTTTTGCGGAGCTCGAAACCGAACACGGCCGAGCGCCCACCGAAGACGAAGTTGCGGCCAAACTCGGCCTTTCGAAGAAGGAGCTGGACCAGCTCGTGCAGCGGGTGCGCGGCACCTCGGTCCTCTCGCTCGAGGAATTTCTCCCGAACGAAAAGGGCTACGAAATCCCCCTGGTCGACACGTTAAAGGACGACGATAACGACGTCACCGTCGAGGTTGAAGCGCACGAGGTCCGGGTCGAACTGGTTCGCGCGGTCGAAAGCCTCCCGCAGCAAGAACGCACGGTGATCAGCCTCTACTACTTCGAGGGGCAGACCCTCAAAGAGATCAAAGGCGCGCTCGGGGTTTCGGAATCGCGCGTTTCGCAGATTCACGCGCAAGCCGTGATTCATTTACGCCAGCGACTGAAGGAGCTGCGCGAGGATCTAGGCTACCGTGACGACGACCCGACGATCAAGCAAAAATATCTCAGAAAGCCCGCTCCGCCTGCCGATGGTGATGGTAGAGTAGAACTTACCGTGCGGGGGGAAATACCCGACCATGGCGATTCGTCCCGTGGATCTGCAACTCGCTTACCTGGCTGGGCCGCAGAACGCGGCCCAGGTTAGTAGCCAGCAGAATGCGCCCGGAATAGCCCAGCAAGCCGCACAGGTGGCGTTCGCCAACCAGGTGCACGAGCGCGAAGAGACCATCGCCGAGACCGCCGACACGGAGAGCGCCCATCTGCGCGCCGATGCGGACGGAGGCGGAAACGCCGATTCATACACGCCCGAGCATCGTCAGCCGCAGGACGCTCACCGCGTCGATTCATCCGCGATCCTGGCCGGGGACGGCGAGCACTTCATCGACGTCGTCGTGTAGGGAATGGCTTCGTTCGATCCGTTAGCCGCGCTCGGGCTCGAGGCGGTGGCCGCGGCGCAGCAAGCGATCGCCCAGGCAACCATCGATCTTGGCGTCTCGGCCGGGGTGCTGCAGGCTCAGGTTTCGGTCGGCGACGTTATTCCCGCCACAATTCTTCCGCCTGCCGGCGGCAACGATCTGCTTTCGTTTCTCGGGCAGACGGTCGTAGCATCGCTGCCGCAAGGCGTCTACCCCGGCGAAACGCTCGCACTCCAAGTCACCGGGTTTTCGGGCAGGCACATCTTGGTTCGGAAT
>DAHUXY010000101.1 GCA_027315505.1 Vulcanimicrobiota bacterium
CGCGGCGCACTGTGGTCGCTCGGATTGTTGTGTGCCGCCTGCGCCCTCACCGATGCGAGCGACGCGCAAGAAGTAGCGACGGTGGCGAGCGCGATTGCGGTCCTACCCGATCGGAACGGCCGGCTGCTTCCAAGCAACGGCGCGCGCGCGCGCGAGGCCTTCGGCGTACGAGGAGCGCCCGGCGAGGCGGCGGACGGGTTTCCGCATATCGTGCGGGTCGCGCTGCCGATGCTGCGCGAAGCTCGCGCGCGCGGTGAGGACGAGGCGACGGCGCGGATCAACGCCCTGCTTGCGATCATGACCACGCTCGATGACACGTGCCTCCTGCATCGCGGCGGGAGCGCCGCGCTACGCATCGCGCAAACGGGCGCGCGTTCGGTCGTGGCCGCCGGGGGGTTCGCAACGCCGCGCGGAGCGCGCGCGTTCGCGCGCCTCGATGCGGCGCTGCTCGCGCGGAACGCCTCTCCGGGCGGAGCCGCAGATCTGCTGGCTGCTGCGATCTTTCTCGATTCGATCGAGCGGCGGACGTGCGCGTAGGGCTACTGTTCCCCGGCCAAGGCTCGCAGCATCCGGGCATGTTCGATCGCTTTACCGGCGATTCGGCCGCCGGAGCGGTGTTCGAGGAGGCGCGCGGCGTGCTCGGCTACGACGCGCGCACGCGCGACGGCGGGGAATCGACGGTGGACGCACAGATCGCGTTGCTCGTCGGCGGCGTAGCGTCGGCGCGTCTGCTGGCCGCCAACGGGATCGAAGCTTGCGCGGTCGCGGGGCATTCCGTCGGCACGTTTGCCGCCGCGGTTACCGCCGGAGCGCTCGCGTTCGCGGACGCCCTGCGCGTCGTGCGGGAACGCGCCACGGCCATGGAAACGCTCTTCGCCGGCGGCTACGGGATGGCGGCGATCGTGGGCCTGCGAGAGGCGGCGGTACGTTCGATCGTAGCCGCGGGGGCGGCACTCGGCGAACCGGTGTACGTCGCAAATGTCAACGCGCCCACGCAATTCGTTCTGGCGGGAAAGGGGGAGGCTTTGGAAGGCGCGCTGGCTCGGGCCCGGGCCGCGGGCGCGCGCCGTGCCGATCGCCTCGACGTCGCCGTGCCATCGCACTGTGCGTTGCTGGCGCCGGTGCAAGACCGGCTCGAATCCGTGCTCTCGGGCATTGAGGTCCGCGCGCCGCGCATGGCATATGTGGGCAGCGCCGGCGCGCGCGTCTTGCGCGACGCAAGGAGCATTCGCGCCGATCTCGCGGCCGGTGTCGCGCACGAAGTGCGCTGGTGCGATGCATTGAGGACGCTCGTCGAACTCGATACGACCCTGCTGATCGAAGCCGTACCCGGACGCGTGCTCACCGATCTCGCGCAAGCGGCATTCCCCTCAGTGCGAGCGGTCGCCCTTGAGGAAAGCAGTGTGCGATCGCTGCGCGCCTTGGCCGGGCTGCCTTAAGAGGCCAGTTCGCCGGCGTTGAGGCCCATGAGGTCGGCGATGCGTTCGCGATCTTTCAACAGAGCCGCGGCATCGCCGTGATAGACGATGCGCCCTTCGTCCATCACGTATGCGCGGTCGGCAATCTTCAACGCGAGCAGCGCGTTTTGCTCGACGAGCAAGATCGCGACCCCGTCCTGCTTGAGTTCTTCGATCAGCCGGTAGACTTCCTGAACGATCAGCGGCGCCAGCCCCTGCGATGCTTCGTCGATGAGCATCAGCGTCGGGTTCGAAACGATCGCGCGCCCGATGGCCAGCATCTCTTGCTCGCCGCCGGAAAGCCGCCCCGCTTTGCGTCCCGAGAGTTCGCGGAGCTTCGGAAGATGTTGCAGGACGCGTTCGATCGACCAGTCGCCTTTGCGCCCGTTCTCCGCAAGTTGCAAGTTTTCCAGAACCGTGAGCCCGGCGAACATCCGGCGCCCCTCGGGTACGTACCCGACGCCCATACGCGCGATGCGATGCGGCGGCGAGCCGGCGACGGAGACCCCATCGAGGGCGACCTGGCCGCTTCGCGGCCGCGTCAAGCCGAGAATGCTGCGCATCGTCGTCGTTTTGCCGGCGCCGTTCAGACCCAGCAGCGCTACGAGTTCGCCCTTGCCGACTTCGAACGAAACGTCGTGGAGGATGTGGCTTTTCCCGTAGTACGTGTTGAGGTTCTCAACGCGAAGCAATGGTTCAGACATGCTCGATGACCTCTTTGCCGATGTAGGCTTCGCGAACTTCCGCATTCGCGCTAATCTCGGTTGGCGTTCCCGTTGCGAGAACCCGGCCCCGGTCGAGCACCGTGATCTGCTGCGCCAACGAGAGGACGACCCGCATGTTGTGCTCGACGAACAGAACCGTGAGGCCGAGCTCGGCGTGGAGGTTGCGAATCACGGAGACGACGCGCGACGTCTCCGCCTGTGCGAGTCCCGCCATGGGCTCGTCGAGAAGGACGAGCTTCGGTTCGGTGGAGAGGCTCATCGCAATTTCGCACAAGCGCTGGCTCCCGTGCGCGAGCTCGGCTAACGGGCGATGCGCCACGGCACCCAGGCCGACGAAGCCCAACAGCCGGTCGACTTTTTGGTCGAGCGTGGCGCGTTGCGCGCGGCTCAACGTCCGAAAGCGAAACGAGAGATTGTCGGCGCTCTCGATCCCGACGGCGAGATTCTCGTACACCGTGAGTTCGGGAAAGACGCTCGACGTTTGAAAGGTTCGTCCCATGCCCATCCGCACGCGGTCGTACGACGGGGCGCGCGTCACGTCGGCGCCGGTAAACGATACGCTTCCGGCATCGGGGAAATAGAATCCGGAGAGCGTGTTGAAAAAGGTCGTTTTCCCGGCTCCGTTCGGCCCAATGATGGCGTTGATCGAGCCGGCGTATACGCGCAGCGAGACGTCCTCGACGGCGTGGACGCCGCCGAAGCGTTTGCCGACGCCTTTGGCTTCCAGCAGCAGATCGCTCATCGTGTCGTCTCCCGGTCGGCGATGATGGGTGCGGCGAAATCGAGATCGTGGCCCGGCTCGATCCGGTTCTTGCGCCCGGGGAGAAGATCGAGCGCGGTCCCGAGCAAGCCCTTTGGAAAGCCCAATACGCATGCGACGAACAAGGCGCCGAGCGGAATCTGCCACCACGGCAAGGCCGTCGAGAGAATGTCTTCACCGATCACGTAGATGATCGCCCCGACCAACGGCCCGAAGATCGTTCCCGCGCCGCCGAGAATCGTCATGAGGACGATATCGCCGGACTGGTGCCAATCCAGGAGCAACGGATACGCGAACATGATCGATAGCCCGTAACAGGCGCCCGCAAGGCCCTCGATCGCGGCCGAAATCATGAGCGCGACGAAGATGAAGCGGTCGGTATTGAGGCCGAGGTATCGCGCGCGCACTTCGTTCTGCTTGATCGCGACCAGCGTGCGCCCGAAGGGCGAGCGAACCAACAACCAAAAGCCGACGACGACCAGCGTGAAAATGAGGAGGATCGCGTAATAGAATCCCGCGTCCTGCAGATGGATGCCCAAGCCCTCAAGCGGAGGCCGGGTAAAATTCATGCCATCTTCGCCGCCGGTGATGTTGGTGAAACGATACGCGATGAAATAGAAGACCTGGCCGAATGCGATCATCAAGAGTGCGAAATATATTCCGCGACGTCGCAGTAAAAACGGCCCGATGAGCACCGCGCCTACGACTCCGGCGAGCGTGCCGATGACGAGCGAGGTGATGAATCCGACGTGAAAGTTTTGGATCGAAAGGCCCGCCCCGTACGCGCCCAGGCCGAAGAACGCGGCGTTTCCGAACGGCAGCACGCCCGTATATCCGAGCAGCAGATTCACCGCCATAGCCGCGATCGCGAAGAGGAGCACGTCGGTGCAAATGGTCAGCGCGAGATGCAATCGCGGAGCGAGTTGCGGAGCGAGGAGGAGCAGGACGAAGAGGATGGCCGTGGCCACCCATCCCCAGATGCCGATCGGTTTCACCCGAAGATCCCTTCCTCTCCGAAGAGACCGCGCGGGCGGACGAGCAACACCACGGCCATGATGACGTACATGGCGATTTCGCTCGCGGCCGGTATGTACAACGTCGTCAGGCTAATCGCGAGCCCGATGAGCAGGCCGCCGACGATGGCGCCGAATAGGCTTCCCATTCCGCCGACGATCACCGTAACGAAGGCCGGCATCAGCAGTGAATTGCCGCTCTGCGGATTGAGCCCGAGCATTCCCGCCGCCAACACCCCGGCGATTCCCGCGATCAAGATGCCGAGCCCGAAGTTGACCATGTATAGAAGCTGCGTGTTTGTTCCTAGCGCCGAGATCATTTCGCGATCCTGCACTGCCGCCCGCAGGCGCAGTCCGTAGCGCGTATGCTGTAGGAAGATTACCAGCGCAAGGATGATGACCACGAGGGCGCCGGCGATGAAGAGCCGGTAGACCGGGAAAACCGTAAAGCCCAGCGAGATGCCGCCGCCAAGGCCTTTGGGCGGCGAAAACGGTACGCCGTTGGGGCCCCAGATCAATCGAAACGCCTCTTCGGCGATGAGTGAAATGCCGAAGGTGAGGAGCAGACTGTAGACGGGATCGCGGCGATAGAGCGGACGAATCATCGTCCGCTCCATCAGAATGCCGACAGCGACGGCCATCAGTGGCGCAATCGCCAGCGCGTACCAGTAGTTGGTGCCCGCACCAACCAGCGCGAACGCCAGATAGCCTGCCAACGTCATAAACGATCCGTGCGCCATGTTGATGGTGCCGGTGAGGTTCATGATGAGGGAGAGGCCGATCGCGACGACCGCGTAGAACGCGCCGAGGATGAGGCCGTTGAATATTTCCGGAGCGATGTGCGCCATTGATAGTCCTTCCGTGGTCTCTTACGGCCAAACCATCTTGCAGACTTTTGCCTTTTCGGCAACGCTCTGCTCGATGGCATCGGGTTCTTGACGATCGACGATATCGAAAACGTCGTATTTATCCTGCGGCGTGCCCTTGGCGCGGATGCCGCCCAGCCACATCGGCCACATCAGTTGATGGTCGGCGGCACGATAGTACGTCGTCCCCTCGAAGATGGTCTGGAATTTAGTTCCGGCAAGCGCGTGCGCGATCTTGGCCGCGTTTGTCGATTTGGCTTGGTTGATACCCCAGAGCAGCCGGTCCATCGTGATGTATCCGAACGCCGAACGCGCGGTCGGCGGCGTGTGATACTTCTTCCGGTACTCGTTCACGAAGTTGGTTGCGAGTTTATTGTTGGTCCCCAGAACGTTGGCGCCTTTGTAGTACCATTCGACGCCCCAGAACCCGACGCGGGCCGCCTCGGGCAAGGCCCACACGGCTTCGAGCTCGACCTGCGGGCCGCCGATCGGAATCTTTCCGACCAACCCGAATTCGTGCGCCTGCTTGAGGCAATTCACGAAATCGTCGCCTTGCACCAGCACGAGTAAAAGGTCGGGTTTCGCGCCGAGAACTTTGGTGAGATACGGGCTGAAATCGGTCGTGCCCAGCGGCGTGAGATCGTCGCCGACGATCGTCGCGCCGATCTTTTTCGCCACATCGCGATAGCCGGCATCGAGCGCGTGGCCGAACGCATAATCGGGCGTGATGAGATACCATTTTTTACCGAACTTTTTGCCCAGCGAGAACCCGGTTGCGTGCGTTTCCATCCACGTGCTGTGGCACGTGCGGAACGTGCTGTATTTGCAATCCGCGCCCGTCACCGCATCGGCGTGGCCGCCGGAGTCGATGTACAGGATGTTCATGGCATTGGCCGCGCCGCTGACTGCGAGCGAAACGGAGCTGTTGATCGAACCCATCAGCGCCGCGCATTTGTCGACGTTCACGAGTTTGCGCGCTTTCTCGACCGCGATACCGGGATTGTTGTCGTTGTCTTCGGAGACCGTCGTCACCCGGGTACCGCCCATGACGCCGCCGCGCGCGTTCCACGCGTCCATCGCCATCAGCGCGCCGCGTGTTTCGCTCTGTGCGTATGCAGCGTATACGCCGGTATACTCGTAATCGAGTCCGATTTTAATCACGTCTTTTGCAGACGCGCTACTTCGAAGAATCGTCGGGAAGCCGGTTGCGACGCCGGCGGATGCAATCGCCGCAGTCGTCAGAAATGTTTTCCGATCAACTTTAGAATCGGTCATGAAATCTCTCCCTCTCGATGCCGTTATGAAAGTCGGCAAAATAGCATAAGTTCAAAGGAACTATCAGACGCGAGGAACTCAGGGAGCACAACTTACGCTTAGTAGCGAGCGTTCCTTGAGCTAAATATGCCAAGCACAAGCATGCGTACACCATCAAAACCGAGCCCGGGATAGGGCTGCGCCCCGGTCTTGGCTAGACCGGGGCGCAGGCGGACCGAAAAACGCGCCGGGCGGCTAGTGAACCAGAAAGCTCACTAGCAGCAGGGCGACGATGTTCAGAACCTTGATCATGGGGTTGATCGCGGGGCCTGCCGTGTCCTTATACGGATCCCCGACGGTGTCTCCGGTAACCGCGGCTTGGTGGGCGATGGAGCCCTTCCCGCCGTAGTGTCCGTCTTCGATGTACTTCTTCGCGTTGTCCCACGCACCGCCGCCGGTGGTCATGGAGATCGCCACGAAGAGTCCGGTGACGATCGAACCGACCAGGATGCCGCCCATCATCTGCGCGCCGGTGTCGCCGCGCAGAACGTTCAGGACGGTGAGCAAGACGACCACGACCGGTACGCCGACGGGGATCAGCGCCGGTACGATCATCTCCTTGAGTGCCGAGCGGGTCACGATATCGACGGTGGTCGCATAGTTCGGCTTGGTCGTACCTTCCATGATCCCGGGAATCTCGCGGAACTGCCTGCGCACTTCTTCGACGACGGACCCGGCGGCGCGGCCGACGGCTTCCATCGAGATCGACGCGAACAGATACGGGAGCAGGCCGCCGATGAAGAGGCCGGCTAGGACGAACGGGTTGCCGATCGCAAAGAGATTGGTGACCGATGCGGCGCAGTCCGCGCCGCCCCCCAAGCACTTCGCCTTGATGAGTTCTTGCAGGAACGCGGCGAAGAGCACGACGGCCGCGAGGGCGGCCGACCCGATGGCGTAGCCCTTGGTGACGGCCTTGGTGGTGTTCCCGACCGCGTCGAGCGGGTCGGTGACGTTGCGCACGTCTTCGGGCATATCGGCCATCTCGGCGATGCCGCCCGCGTTGTCGGTGATCGGGCCGAACGAGTCGATGGCGACAACGATGCCGGCGAGCGAGAGCATCGACATGACCGCGATGCCGACCCCGTAGGTTCCCGCCATGGAGAAGCTCACGAGAATGCCGACGACGATGACGATAGCGGGCAGCGCCGTGCCTTGCATCGATACCGCGAGCCCCGCGATCATGTTGGTTGCGTGCCCGGTTACCGATGCTTTAGCGATGCGTTGAACCGGCCCGTACTGCGTACCGGTGTAGTATTCGGTGATGAACGTGATGAGGCCGGTAATCAGGACCCCGACCACGGCGCAGACGAAGATGCTGGTGGGGCTGACGTCGGTCGAGCCCGCGAAGACGTTCTGCGTGATGAAATAGAAACCGACGAGCGCGAGGATCCCCGCGACGGCCATGCCGCGGTAGAGCGAGGCCATGATGTGGCCCTTCTCCACGTTGCCGACGCCGACCAGCCACGATCCGACGATCGAAGCGACGATCGAGAACGCGCCGAGCAGGAGCGGAAACGTGGTGGCTCCCGGGAGCTTATCGCCGAAGACGAGGTTGCCGAGGAGCATCGCCGCAACCGTCGTGACGCAATACGTCTCGAAGAGGTCGGCGGCCATCCCGGCGCAATCGCCGACGTTGTCGCCGACGTTGTCGGCGATCACGGCCGGATTGCGCGGGTCGTCCTCAGGAATACCCGCCTCGACCTTGCCGACCAGGTCCGCGCCGACGTCGGCAGCCTTCGTGTAAATGCCGCCGCCCAAACGGGCGAAGACGGAGATCAGCGAGCAGCCGAAGGCTAGCCCGACCATCGCGGAGAGCGACTGCGTGACGTCGCCCTGGTTGACGCGGAGCAGGATCGCATAGTACGAGGTGACCGCGAACAGCCCGAGGCCGACCACGAGCATTCCCGTTACGGTGCCGCCGCGAAAGGCGACGTTCAGGGCGGGCTTGAGCCCGCCGCGCGCAGCCTCGGCGGTGCGAACGTTCGCGCGCACCGAAACGATCATGCCGGCGAACCCGGCCGCGCCGGAGAGGATCGCCCCGATCAGAAAGCCGATCGCGGACTCGGCGCCGAGCTTGGGCGCAAAGAAAATCAGGATCGCGAGCACGATGGCCACGATCCCGATGGTGAGGTACTGCCGCTGGAGAAAGGCCATAGCGCCTTCCTGGATGGCCGCGGCAATCTCTCTCATGCGCTCGTTGCCGTCCGGCTGGCGCAGGACCCAGAAGGCCAGGAGAATGCCGTAGATCACGGCGAGTGCGCCGCCGATCAAACCGGCCCAAATCGCTGATTGTGCCGTCACGTAGTATCCTTACAATATGGAAGTGCGGTTTCGCGTTTCCGGCCCGAAGGGCCGAGGCGCTTCGATGCGCTGCCTACTGCGACGGCGGAGACAATCCTGCCCGGTTGCTAGCCTTCTCCGTCGATAAACCGCTGGTGGGATTCGGTAATCACCGTGCGGGCGCGGGCCGCATCGTGCCAGCCGACGACGGAGGTTTGCTTGCCCTCGAGGGCCTTGTAGGTCTCGAAGAAGTGTGAGATTTTCCGCAGCGTGTGCGGGAAGATCTGCGAATAATTGTAGATTTCGTCGAAGGCCGGCTCGCCGACCGGGACGGCCAGGATTTTGTCGTCTTCCTTGCCTTCGTCAAGCATCTCGAGCAGCCCGATCGGGCGCGCGGCCACCAAACAGCCGGGGAACGTCGGCTGAATCACCAGGACCAGCACGTCGAGCGGATCGCCGTCCAGCGCGAGCGTTTGCGGAGAGAATCCGTAATCGCCGGGATAGTGAATCGCCGAATGCAGGGCGCGGTCCAGCCTGAAGATATCGAACGACTTATCGTATTCGTATTTGTTGCGCGAGCCTTCGGGAATCTCGACGATGACGTTGATTTCGTCCGGCTGGTGGTCTCCCAGCGGAATGTGGAGGTAGTTGCGTGGTTGGGGTACATGCATGACGGCCTCGCGGTTTCGAGGCGGCCGCAAGCGGTCCCTCGTAAAGACTTTCGTGCGGCGCGCCGCTAACGCAAGTGTCGCGCCAAGGTCTCGCGAAGCACGCAGGCGTGAAGGTGGAAACGACCGAGCTCCTCGTCGTCGGCTGCGGGCCGGCAGGCGCCACGGCTGCGCGCGAAGCCGCGCGAGCGGGGATCGCGACCACGGTGCTCGAGAAGGACGCGGTCGTCGGTGCCAAGCGCGTGTGCGCGGCCGGCCTGCGGCCCGGCTTCTGCCGTACCTTCGATTTGCCGCGCGAACTCGTGCATTGCGATACCCCCAGGCTTGCGCTCTTCGATCCGGACGGGGGCGAGCACGAGGTCTTCTTCGGCCCCGGCCACACGACCACGCGCGAAGAACTCGACGGGACGATGGCCGCGCTCGCCCTCGCCGAAGGCGCGCAGATTCACACGCAAGCGCTGTTTCGCGGATTGGAGCCTTCGGGCGATAAGACCGTCGTCGAATATGCCGATTATCGCTCCGGCGAGCGGCGCCGCATCCTCGCGCGTTCGGTCTTTCTCGCGCAAGGCGCGACGGCTCCGTACGAAAGACCCGGGAGCGTCTCCGGCGGCGACGTTCCGGCGTTCGCCTATGATGCGTGGAACGACGGCTTGATGACCACGTTGCAGTATCGCGTGTATCTGGACCGCCCGGCGGCGCCGGTCGCTTACCGCACGCTCGAACTTCATTACTACGCCGCCGCCGATGGGCGCACGATCGTTGCGTGGATGTTTCCCAAACGCGATCACCTGGCGATCGGCCTGGGCCTCGTGGGCAAATTGGGCGGGGCGGAACTCCGCGCCGAATTGGAGCGCTTTACCGAGCGCGTACGCGGGCGGCTCTACCCCGACGCGCGCGTCCTTCGCGTCAAGCAGGAGGGGCATCTGCTCTACGGCGGCCTGCCTAGGCCTCGCGTGAGCGATGCGGCGGTAATGGTCGGCGGCACGGCCGCGGGATTGGTGGATGCCACCAACGGCGAGGGCATCTTCGAAGCGGCCATGAGCGGGCGCCTCGCCGCGGAAGCGATCCGCGCGAATCGTAACCAGGGAGGCCGCGCCGCGGCCCGCTACGCCCGCGCGTTGCGAGAGCGTTTTGCGCGCCGTCTCACCCACCGCGTCGAATTGATGCGATTTCTCGAAGCGCGCCCGGCGCGCTTTCGCGTACTGTTCGAACAACTCGCCGGCTCGCCCACCTTTGCCGACGCGCTTTCGCGCGAGGATGGGGAACGCAGCTTCGGCGATCGCGTACATCTCTACGCGCATGCGGCGCGCTTTGCCCTGCGCGCGGCACTTGCGTAGCCGATAAGCGAACGTGTCGACGACCATCATCTCGGAAGCGGAATTCCAAGCGCTACGCGACGTCATCCGTTCGCGCTTCGGTATTTTTTACGACGATACGAAGCTGTTTCTTTTGCAGAGTCGCTTGCAGACGCGCTTGATTAAATGTCGCGTCGCGACGT
>DAHUXY010000103.1 GCA_027315505.1 Vulcanimicrobiota bacterium
GCTTCGGCGACGTGTTCGACCGCGATGGCGTCGGCGTGCGCGAGATCGGCGATGGTGCGCGCGACGCGCGTGATGCGGTCGAGCGCGCGGGCCGAGAATTGCCGTTTGGCGCTGGCCGCCGAGAGCAGCGCCATCGCACGCTCGTCCAGGGCGCAGTAGCGACGCATCGCGTTGGGTTGGATATCGGCATTACACGTGATGGCGGTGCCGGCGAAGCGCGCCAGTTGGCGTTCGCGCGCTGCGACGACGCGCGCGCGAATTGCGGCCGAGTGCTCGCCGCCATCGCGCCGCACCATGTCGTCGAACGGAACGCGCGCGATCTCGATCTGTACGTCGATGCGATCGAGCAGCGGGCCGGAGAGTTTGTTCACGTATTTCGCCACCATCGCGTCGTCGCACCGGCATTCCGCGTTGCGCGTACCGCGGTAGCCGCACGGGCACGGATTCATCGATGCAACGAGTTGGAAGCGCGCCGGATAGGTAAACGTTCCGGCCGCGCGCGCAATGGTGACGCTGCCTCCTTCCAAAGGCTGACGCATCACTTCGATCGCGCTGCGCGAGAACTCCGGCAACTCGTCGAGAAAGAGGACGCCGTGATGCGCGAGGCTGATTTCTCCGGGCTTTACCGCGGCGCCGCCACCGACGAGCGCGACTTGGCTAATGGTGTGATGGGGATATCGAAATGGGCGCGCGCCGACGATGCCCGGCGTGCTCCCGAGAAGCCCCGCGACGCTGTAAATCTTCGTTACCTCCAGCGCTTCGAGCGAGGACATCGGCGGAAGAATTGAGGGCAATCGTCGCGCAAGCATCGTCTTGCCGCAGCCCGGTGGCCCCACGAACAGGAGGTTATGGCCGCCCGCTGCGGCGATCTCCAGCGCGCGCTTCGCGCCGATCTGCCCGCGTACGTCGGCGATATCTCCGTGCACGACGTCGTCGTTCGCAACGAGCAGCGGCGTCTGCGTGCGATGTCTCCACTTGGATCCGTTACCCAGCACGACCGCCACCGCCGATGCGAGCGAATCGACGGCGTAGAGTTCGATGCCGCCGACGAGCGCCGCTTCTTCGGCATTGCTCTCCGGTACGATCAGCATCGTAAACCCGGCATTGCGCGCGCCCAACACCATCGGCAGTATCCCATCGACGCGGCGCAATCCGCCATCCAACGCGAGCTCGCCGAGCGCGATGACGCTTTGCAGCGCGAGCCGGTCGACCTGTTCGTCGATCGCCAGCAATCCCAGCGCGATTGCAAGATCGAACGCGGGGCCCTCTTTGCGAACGTCGGCGGGGGAGAGATTTACCAGCAACCGGCCCGCCGGGTATGCAAAGCCCGAGTTGCAAATGGCCGCGCGCACGCGCTCGCGCGCCTCGGCCAGCGCCCGGTCGGGGAGGCCGATAATCGTCATGCCGGGCGTCCCGGGCGAGCTATCGGCCTCCACCCGCACGACGTACCCCTCGATCCCGAGCATCGCGGCAGAAAACGCAAGTGAAAGCATGTCCGCCGCTCCTCTGCGCGGTGAAGCGCATTCCGCAAGTGCATTTCGGCGCTGGTTCTGCTACCGTGGTGGGATGACGACAAACGAACATCTCGAAGCGCTCAAAGCGCAGTGCCAAGAAGCGGCCAAGTGGTTTACCTCGCTCACCTCCGAGGGAAAACCGACCGAACAAGATGCCTTCAACGCGGCGGTCCTCAAGGCGCTCAAGCACGCCCACGACGCGATCGAAGCAGTGGCAACCGCGAAGGTTTAAGCTCGCGCTAGCCGGGGCGGCGCGCCGATTTTGCGAGCGCTTGGAAGGTTCGAGCCCCAACCGGCGGCAAAGGCCACGACGATGCTTGCTCCAATTCTCGAACTCGACCGCTTACCGGCGTTCTCTCCCGAGCCCCATGCGATTGC
>DAHUXY010000080.1 GCA_027315505.1 Vulcanimicrobiota bacterium
TTGCCTCGTTTGGGGAACCTGTGATTTTTGTGCAATCGACATGGATGTCGACTTCCTTTGGCCGTTGCACAAAAACGCAGGAGTAGGAAGCGCGCAGGATGCGCGCTGACGAACGGTTCCCCAAACGAGGCAAGCTCTCCAGGCGCGCGCTAGACCGGCGTGATCTCACCGTCTTCGGTGATCAAGAATCGCGTGTCGTAGGCGACGGTTTCTTCGTTTCGCCGGATCCGGCTGTGCACGTTGAAACGATGCGCGGGTTTCTGCCCTTGGCGCTTGACGAGCCCGCCGTAGAACAGCTTGAGCAGGGGCGTCTGCCCCGGTTTCGGCTCGTCGAGTTTATTCTGCGTCACGAGCATCGCGACGATTTTCTGTTGCAGCACCAGGGGCAGCAGCCGATAAGCGTCGTCGACTTTCTCGCCCATCTCTTGATTCTGCATCTTGCGGCGGTCGACGGGTTCCGGCGCATCCGTAACGTACCGTACGATCGTATCCCAATGGTCGGCGGCAATGCCGACGAACTCGCCCATGTAGCGGTTCCACGTTTTGCCTTGGTGCTGCACTTGATCGTGGCGCACGCCTTTGAGGCGAATCGGAATGTTCTGGTCGCGGATGCGTATGATGAGCGAATACTCGGGCGTCGGTATCGCATCGGGAATGATGAACATCAATCCGTTCGGCGAAATCTCCGAGCCGATTCCGGGTTTGACGCTCTTGGTGTCGCTTGGGTTGGGTTGGTACCAGAGGTGAAACGCGCCGGCGCGGCGCTGGTACTGCCGGCGATCGCCCGCCCGGCCGAGAAACCATTCGATCATATCGTTGAACATGGATCCGTTGGGAGTCATGCTCATCTCGTTTGTCGAATCGTGTTGGTCATGTTCGTCACCATCGAGGGCATTGAGGGGAGCGGGAAAAGCACCCTTTTATGCGGCCTTACCGAACGATTACGCTCCGCGGGCCGCGAAATCTTTGTCACGCGCGAACCCGGTGGAACGCCGGTAGGTGACTCCATTCGTAGAATCGTGTTGGAACCCGGCTTGCACGTTGCATCCTTGACCGAGGCTTTACTCATGAACGCGGCTCGGGCGCAGCACGTCATCGAGGCGATCGCTCCGGCGCTCGCCGCGGGCCGGGTGGTGCTGTGCGACCGGTTCGCGGACTCGACCCTGGCCTACCAGGGTTACGGGCGGGGCTTGGACATGACGATGCTGCGCACCATCATCGAAGCCGCGACCGGTGGGCTCACGCCCGATCGCACGTTTTTGCTGGACGTACCGGTGGAGGTTTCGCGCGAGCGGTTGCTGGAGCGCAACGTCCGTCTCGATCGCCTCGAGAACGAGCACGACGCGTTCCACGAGCGCGTCCGGCGCGGTTTTTTAGAGCTCGCTCGCGACTCCGGTCGCTTTGTGGTTCTGGACGGGCGGCTGCCGCCCGGCGTGCTGGTCGAGCGCGCTTGGGCCGGCCGTGCGGAGATGGCGCCGTGAATCCCGGGATGTTCGACGTGATCGGCGCGGCGGGCCCGAGACGTTATTTCGCCGGTCTCGCCAAGGAGACGATGGCTCACGCCTATCTCTTTAGTGGTCCGGCCGGCTCGGGCAAGAAAACGTTCGCGCGGCGATTGGCGCAATCGCTGTTGTGCGAGGCTCCCAAGGACGGCGTGCTCGGATACGACGGCACGTGCGCCGCGTGCCGGCTCTTTACGGCCGGAACCGATGCGCGCCACCCCGACTTCCTCGAACACGTCGGCGCGTTGAAGATCGGCGATAGCGACGGAGCGACGGGATTTTACGAGCAAGAGGACCTGACGGCGCGCGATCTCGTGAGGCAGCTCTCGATGCAATCGTATAGCGGCGGCATGCGCGTTCTGCTCTTGGGTGACGTCGAGTTCGCTACCCATCACGCCGCTAACGCGTTGCTCAAGTTTTTCGAAGAACCGCCGCGCGACGTGATTGTGCTGCTTACGACCTCGGCTCCGGGACGCTTGATCCCCACGATTCGATCGCGACTCATCGATATTCGCTTCGCGCCGTTCTCCTCCGACGAGATGGGAATGGTTCTGGCGGCGCACGGGAAGAACGCCGAGGAGATCCGGTTAGGCGTATCGCTCGGAAACGGCGATGCGGGGCGTGCTCTGAACGCGATCGCCGGAGGTGAAGAATCGGTGCGCGCGAGCGTCGCGGAGTGGTTCTTCCGCGTGGTAAGCGGAGAGACGCCGGCCGATCCGTGGGCCACGCGGGAAACGCTCAACGAAGGGCTGGGCACGATCAAGACGTTGGTGCGAGACTGGGTGGCGATCGCGGCCGTGGGGCCCGGTGCGAAGATCATGAGCGTCGATTACGCGAGCCGCCTCGCGCGGCTCGCGACACCGCACGCCGATGCCAGCATCGCGATGCTGGCGCAGATCGATATGGCGCAGCGACTCTCGCGCACGAACGTCAGTCCCGCGATGGTCAGCGAGATCGTTCGGATGGCGCTGACATCGCGAGGAACGGGCGTTTAGGCGCGAGCCTTAGTAGCGGCCTCGAAAGGCCGTCTCTTCGTAAAGGGCGGCAAACGGAAAGGCCAGATATGCGAGCAGAACGGCTCGCACGGCCGCCAGCACGAGCTCGTATTCGATCGGCGTGAGGCCGATGGCGAACTGGGCGACGAGGATCGGTAAGTAGATCCAGAGCGCCACGAAGACGATTGCGAGGACGGCCGATCCGACGGGATTCGCGCGAACGGCGCGGATCGAGCCGGAGATTGCGAGGCCGCCCGGCAAACCGCCGATTGCGGCCGCGGGTATGGTGAGGATCAAGAAAAAATACGCCGCGAGTTGCAGGACGTATTGCCCGATCGCACCGAGGATGCCGCCGACATACGCGGCTGCGTAGACGATGAATTGAAAGCCTATCGCCGCCAGAATGATGCCGCCGGATTTATGGCGCGCTTCGTCCCAGGCCACATCGAAGCTCGTTCGCGTGCCTCGCAGCAGGCCGCTGGCGTAGATGACGCAGACGCCGAACGCGAACATGTAGACGATCTGCACGAAGAGCCCGAAGATGCTGGCTCCGAGCCCTCCTAGCGGATCGGTCATCAAGGGCGTGACCGCGGAGATCAGCAAGTCGACCACGGCCGCCAGCAGCGGCAGCAGCAGCATCGCCGGATTGCGAAGCAGCATCGGGATTGCACGAACGTATGCCCCAAGATCAAGCCGCGGCCCGCGTTTCATGCGATTACCGAGCCCCCTCGAGCGCGTGGTGGCACGAACAATCGGCGTCGATGTCGATACCTGCGACGATCTTCCCGATCGCGTTCTTCACGCGTTCGTTGTTGCTCTTGAACACTTCGATCACTTCGTGGTGGGAGACCGGCGTCATGCCTTCGAGACCGACGTCGTAATCGGTAATCAGCGAAATGTTGACGAAGCAGATCTGCAGTTCGCGGGCGAGATACGACTCCGGGTACTGCGTCATATTGATGACTTCCCAACCCTGGCTCTGGAACCACTTCGATTCGGCCCTGGTCGAAAAGCGGGGACCTTGAATGACCACGACGGTGCCGCGCTCGTGCGTGTCGATGCCGAGCGATCGCAGCGCGTCGACGGCGATCGGCCGTAGCGTCGGGCAGTACGGATCGGCGAAGCTCACGTGCGTGGTGACGGGGCCGTCGAAAAAGGTGTCCTGGCGTCCGCTGGTGCGGTCCACGATTTGATCGCAGACGACCATCGAACCCGGCTTGACCTCGGTTTTGAGCGAACCGCACGCATTGGGTGCGATGATGTGGCGTACGCCGAGCATCTTCATCGCATAGAGATTGGCGCGATAGTTGATCGATTGCGGCGGGAAGCGGTGATCCTTGCCGTGACGCGGCAAGAACGCCACGCGCTTTCCGGCAATCTCGCCGAGGGCGATTTTATCGCTCGGCGAGCCGTACGGCGTTTCCACCCACACCTCGCGAGCGTTTTCGATCAGCGAGTAAAATCCAGAGCCACCAAAGACGCCGATATCGGCGCGTTCTGTCGTTTCCATAGGGCCGAGGATTCGAGGTGCGAGGTCGGGACCCTCGAATCGATGGTACGTGCTTCGATCGACGGCGTTCGCCCTGATAGTGATCGCGTGCGCGGGATGCGCTCGCGTCGCCGCCCCTACGCCGCCGGGCCATCGCCATCCGTGGACGACGCCGCACGTATTGCGTTTCGCGGATATCTCCGAGCCCGACCACCTCAACCCCTATCTCTCCGAGATGGATATCACCTACGATCTCTCGTCGTTGATCTACTCGTACCTCATCGTCGCCAACGATCGCGGAGCGCTCACCGGCGACCTCGCAACCGCCGTCCCGACGCTCGCGAACGGCGGCATCTCGCGCGATGGCCGCACGTACGTCTATCATCTCCGGCACGGGGTCCTGTGGCAGGACGGCACCCCGTTCACCTCGCGCGACGTCGTTGCGTCCTGGAAGGCGGTGGTCGCGCCGGCGAATCTCACCATCTACCGCCGGGCCTACGAGCGGGTCGCGTCGATCGATGCGCCGGACGATTGGACGGTCGTCGTGCATTTGCGCCATCGCTATCCGCCGTTTCTCTCGCAGTTCTTCGCGCCGCTGCAAGAGGGCGGCAAGCCGATTCTTCCCGCGCACGTGCTGGCGCGCGAACGCAGCTTCAATCGCGGAGCCTTATCGCGACATCCGATCGGCACCGGCCCGTTTCGCTTCGTTGCGTGGCACCGTGGCGAGCGTATCGAACTGGCGCGGTTCAATCGCTATTTTCGCGGGCGCCCTAAACTGCGCCGCATCGTATTCCACGTTATCCCGGACGATCAAAGCATGTTGACGGAGATGCGGCTGCATCACATCGACCTGGTCGTCTCGCCGCCCGCGCCGCTCTACGACGCCTATCGATCGCTCTCCGGCGTGGCGACGCAGCTCGCTCCCTGGAATGCGCAAGAAGTGCTGGTCTTCAACACGCGCGAGCCCGGCCTCGGCGACGTTCGGGTACGGCGCGCGCTATCGAACGCGATCGATTATCGCGTGCTCATCGACAAGGTGTCGCATGGTGTCGGAGAGACGGCGTACAACGTGTTCGCCCCCACCGCATTGGGCTATCGGCGCCTCCGGCCCTACCGATACGACCCCGACCGAGCGAACGCCACGCTCGTGCGCGCGGGATGGAGAAGAGGACGCGACGGGATCCGTCACAAGGGCGGCGTCCGCCTGAATTTTACCCTCGACGTCGGGAGCGGGTCGATCAATCTCAACGAAATCGCATTGCACGTGCAACGCGATTTGCACGCCGTCGGAATCGGACTTGCGATCAAGCAGTATCCGTACGACACGATCTTCTCACCCGATGGGCCGCTCTACCGAGGCAACTACGATATGGCGATCTACTCGACGACGCTCTCGTGGGACCCGGATGCCGAAAGCTACTACGGCTGCGGTGAAGGCTACCCTCGCGGCGAAAACTTTTTCGGATACTGCAATCACGCGTTCGACGCATACGAGCGAGCCGGCTTGAACACCGACGATCCGGCGGCGCGCGCGCGCGACTATCGCGCGGCAAGCCGGATTCTGCACCACGACGTAGCCTACGTCCCGCTGTACGAACTGCGGCGAATCGTCGTGCGTTCGGTGGATCTGCGCGGCGTGCGCGACAACCCGACCGCGACGCCGTGGTGGAATGCCTGGCAATGGGACATATAGCCCCTTGTTGCGGCCGCGAAGGCTGCACAGGGAGGGCTAGCTTGGCGCTTAAAAGAAAATGCAGGTCACCTTTTTAGGCGGACTCCCTACCGAGTTACAACGCCCATGCTCCTTTGGTCTATGGAGTGCACAACAACGATGAAGATGCGTCGCATATCCGGCACCCGCTCGCTGGTTGCTGCTCTGCTCTTAGCCGCGTTCTCGGCCGCAACGATGCTGCCCGCGCTCGCCGACAATCCCTATGGTGCCATCGCGATATCGCCCAGCACCGGTAAGGTCTCGGGTTCGTGGAATTTCCGTAATCAGTCCGCGGCCAACACGCGCGCCATTTCGCGCTGCAACGCTTTGACGAACGGGGCGAGCGACTGCATCGCGACGGTTGCCGTGCACCAACACCTGTGCGGAGCGCTGGCGACGGACTCGGTTCATGGAACGTGGCGGGGGGGCGTGGCCAATACGCGTGCCGCAGCCAAGAGCGCCGCGCTCTCGAACTTGGGCTCCGCCAACGGCCGGATCGCTTATTCGGTTTGCAACTCCGGCAATCAGCGATCGGCCGGCGCGTCCAGCACCGAATCGGCGATCGCGGGTTTACTCGTCGGCGCCGCCGCGGTAGCGGTATTGACGCATCACCCGCATCCCGCGGCAACGCCCTCCGTGTACGTTCCGGCGCCGGTCGCTCAGGACCAGGCGGCGTACGTCCCCGGCGCGCAGACCTCCGTTGGGCAATCGGCGAACGATTCGCAATACACTCCCGTCGGGCCATCGCGTCCGTTGGCGCTCGTCGGTGTGAAAGTGCATGCCGGCGACGCCATCAACGCGATTCTCCCCATCTATGCGAGCATCGACGGCAACGTCGTACAATCGCCGGTGCTCGGGCAAATCGTCGGCGGCGCGGGCGGCACCGAGAAGGTCTATCAGCCCGCCGGTTACGTGTTGACGGGCTTGGATGTGTATCGCGGCAGTTATAAAGGCAACGACGAAGTGGTCGGGATGCGGATATACTGGAGCAGGCTCTTGCCCGAAGGCATCGCTTCGACCGGTGAGATCGAGTCCACGATGATGGCGAGCAGCCCGGCCGGCCTGACGATGAAAACGCTACGCGCGCCGGCCGGTGAGTACATATCGAATTTGGTGCTCACGCCCTCGACGCATCCCGACGGATCGACCTACGTCCACGACATCGGCATCGTAACGACGAAGCTGTAGTCCGCAGGGTTGGGCCTTTACGCTAGCGGTTGAAGTCGCTGGGTTTCAGCTCTTCCAGAAACTTTTTGAATTTCGACATCTCGGATTCGTCGATCGCGGATTTGTCTGCGGTGGCCTCTTCCAGAATGATTTTATCCGTAACGTAGATCGGCGCTTGCATCCGTAGAGCGAGTGCGATGCCGTCCGAGGGACGGGTATCGATCTCTTGTATCGCGCCGTTGGTGCGAACCAACAATTTTGCGAAAAACGTCGAATCCCGGATGTCGTGAATGACGACTTGTTCGAGGCTGGCGCCCAGCGTTTCTAAAATCGTGCGCATGAGGTCGTGCGAGAGGGGCCTGGGAACCGGGGCACCTTCGAGCGCGAGCGCGATGGCCGTCGCCTCGAATGGTCCGATAAGAATCGGGAGATAGTGCGACCCGTCCAAATCCTTGAGGATCACCACCGGATCGTGTGTGAGGAGGTCGATGCCGAGCTTGTCGACCTTCATCTGTCGCATGCCGTCGTATCCGACACGGGACGCGGATTTTCTTGCCAGGGGAAGCATCCGATTCCGGTGGCCAAGGTAGGTCGGCGGCCTCGCGCGCACGAACCGAGGGCCGTTCATCATGGCACTTTCATGCGGTATCGTCGGGCTTCCAAACGTCGGCAAGTCCACCATTTTTAACGCGCTGACGCGTTCGGCTCAAGCTTTGGCGGCGAACTATCCGTTCGCGACCATCGAGCCCAACGTCGGTGAGGTCGCCGTCCCGGACGAGCGGCTGGGCGTACTCGAGAAAATCGTGAGCGCTCGCCGCATCGTGCCGGCAACCGTGCGCTTTGTCGACATCGCCGGATTGGTGCGCGGCGCGAGCACCGGCCAGGGCCTCGGGAATGCGTTCTTGAGCCACATTCGCGAGACCGACGCGATCGCAATGGTCGTGCGCTGCTTCGAAGATAGCAACGTGACGCACGTCGAGGGCGGCCCCGATCCCAAGCGCGACATCGAGATTATCGGGATCGAGCTCGCGCTCGCCGACTTGGCGACGCTGCAAAAGCGGGTCGACAAGCTCGACCGCGAGGCGCGAGCGAATCCGAAGATTCGCTATAAGGTGGACGCGGCCAAGCATCTGATCGAGGCCCTCGAAGCGGGCAAGCCGGCGCGCGGCTTCCCTGCCGGCTCCCCCGAGGCGGAGGTGGCCGCCGAGTCGTTCCTCATCACCGCCAAGCCGCTCTTTTACGTTGCCAATATCGACGAAGCCCAAATCGGCAAACCGGGCCCGCTGGTGGCCGAGGTGCGCGAGGTCGCGCAGGCCGAAGGGAGCCGCGTCGTGGTGCTGTGCGGCAAAATTGAGGCCGAGCTGGCAGGCCTCTCCGAAGAAGAGGCTCACGAATTCTGCCAGGAGCTGGGCATCGAGCGCAGCGGGCTCGACGAGCTGGCCCTGGCTGCCTACGACATCCTGGGGTTGATGACGTTCCTTACGGCGGGCGAGCAAGAAGTGCGGGCCTGGACCATCGCCAAGGGGAGCAAGGCTCCGGAGGCGGCCGGGAAGATTCACAGCGATATCGAGCGCGGATTCATCCGGGCCGAGATCGTTTCGTACCCCGATTACGTCAAATATCGGACGATGGACGCGCTCAAATCGGCGGGTCTTCTGCGCAGCGAAGGCAAGGATTACGTGATGCAGGAGGGCGACGTGGTCAACTTTCGCTTCAACGTATAACGCGTTGCGACTTTTCCCGGCGTATGTTAATCAAGGTGTTTTGACCATCCGGCACCAAAGTGTATCGGGTTTGGAGTCGTCTGGAGGCTTTATCTTTTTATGACCACTGCTGTGCGCGAAGTCTCGGTTTTCGGTGACGGGATCGCTTATTTTAACGAAGCGGCCGATTTGCTGCAACTCGATGCTGGCATGCGCCAAATTCTGACGCACCCCTCGCGTCAAATTATCTTCTCAATCCCGTTTCAACGCGATACCGGCGAGTTCGAAGTTTTCACCGGTTACCGCGTGCAATATAATTTCGCTCGCGGCCCGGCCAAGGGCGGCATCCGCTATCATCCGGGCGTTACGCTCGACGAGGTAACGGCACTCGCTTTCTGGATGACATGGAAGTGCGCCGTCGTGGATCTGCCGTTCGGCGGCGGTAAAGGCGGCGTCACGTGCGACCCGTCGACGCTTTCGAACAACGAGCTCGAACGCATCACCCGGCGTTACGCGGCGGAACTCGTCGAGGTCGTGGGGCCCGATAAGGACGTCCCCGCTCCCGACGTCAACACCACTCCCCAGGTGATGGCATGGTTCATGGATACCTACTCCATGCATACGCGGCAAAATTGCCCGGGCGTCGTCACCGGCAAACCGCTGGAAATCGGCGGATCGCGCGGGCGTGTCGAAGCGACCGGACGCGGCGTGACGATCTGCGCGCTCGACGAGATGGCGCAGATGGGCATCGCGCCCGAGAGTGCCAGCGTCGTGATCCAAGGATTCGGGAACGTCGGCATGTACGCCGCCAAGCTCTTTGCCGAACGCGGATGCACCGTGCGCGGCATATCCGACGTCACCGGCGCTTACTACAATAAGGACGGCATCAACATCGTCGAGGCGATGGAACACGTCGGCAAGCATCATAATCTCGCCGGGTTCCAAGGCGGCGACAAAATCAGCAACGCCGAATTGCTCGTCAGCGAATGCGACGTTCTCGTCCCGGCCGCGCTCGAAAAGGTGCTCACGGCCGAGAATGCATCGAAGGTCAAAGCCAAACTCATCGTTGAGGGTGCGAACGGTCCCACGACGCCCGAAGCCGCGAAGACGTTCTCCGATCGCGGCATCGTCGTGATTCCGGATATCATGGCAAACGCGGGCGGCGTGACCGTCTCGTATTTCGAGTGGGTTCAAGACCGGATGGGCTACTTCTGGAAAGAAGCCGAAGTCAACGAACGTCTCGAAGACGTGCTGCTCACCAACATCCACGAAGTGCGCCGTATCAAGGTCCAGTACAACACGACGCTCCGCACGGCGGCCTACATGCTCGCCATCGATCGCGTCGTCAAAGCGCTGACCCTGCGCGGGATTTACGCCTAGCTAGGGACACCGCACCGCGGGTTGGTCGTCATCGTCGGGCTGAGGGGTGTTCGGGGAAGCTGCGATTTTTTGGGCCTTCACAGGATGTGAACTTCAAAACTTTGTTTTGCCCAAAAAACGTAGCAGCGTTGGATTTCACAGGATGTGAAATCCAACAGCGGTTCCCCGAACACCCTCAGCCCGACGATGACGACCAACCCGCGGTGCGGTGTCCCT
>DAHUXY010000082.1 GCA_027315505.1 Vulcanimicrobiota bacterium
TTACAGGATGTAAAATCCAACAGCGGTCCACCAACCGTGGGCCACGCGTCGCCTCGGGCTCGCGTCTTGCCTGTACCCCGGTCACGCCTGGGCCGTTCGATGCATTAAGGGTGTAGAATGGTCGCAGAAGCGGAGGGTAACCCGATGGTGCGCCGCGCTCTCATATTCGTGCTGGTCCTGTTGCTGGTCGCCGTGATGACGCCGCGGCCCGCGCGCGCGGACGCGGCGATCGATGCCGTGCATACGGCGCGGCAACTCATTGCCGCGGGCAATATGGCCGGTGCCCTCACTTCCATGGAGCTCTACGTCGCCCGGCACCCCGATCAACCCGACGCGTTGCGCTTTCTGGGCGACCTGTATTACCGGGCGGGCCAGATGGCTAAAGCGGAGGCGACGTATCGCCGGGCGCTCGATATCGATCCGCGCGATCGTGAGACGCATAATCGCCTGGGAACCGTCTACGCCGCCGAAAATCGCGTCGACGACGCCATCGATCAATTCAACAAGAGCCTGCCGGGCATTTCGTCGGTCGGCGACCTCGTCGCGCTGCACCAGCGCAAGGGCGATCTTCAGCAATATCGCCTTCAGGTGGAACAAGCGGTCGAAAAAAATCCGAGCGACGCCGATCTCGTCGTGGAGCTCGCGCAGGTGTATGCGGCGCTCTATCATCCGACCCTGGCGCTGGGGCGTTACCGCCGGGCGCTGAATCTCGATCCCACCTCGATCCCGGCAATGAACGGTTTGGGTTTAGTCTTTCTCGATCTGCACGACCCGACCGATGCGATCGATCAATTCGAGGCGTGCCTGCGGCTCGACCCGTTCAGTTATTCGTGCACCGATAATCTCGGCGTCGCCTACATGGACCTCCATCGCGACGATCTCGCGTTGCCCATTTTGAAGCGAGCGTATTCGTATGCGCCGGAACGCCCGGAGGCGATCGTCAACTTCGGCTACATCGAGGATGATCGCGGCGACTGGAAAGCGGCGGTCACCTACTATGCGAAGGCGATACGGGTCTGGCCTTACGGGCGCGACGCCTACTTCAACATCGCGATCGCCTACGAGACGCATCACCTCTACCAACTCGCGCAAGCGGCGCTTCTCGAAGGGTTGGCGGTCTCGCCGGACGATGGTTGGATGCACTATCTGCTGGGCGAGACGTATCTCATGCAGGGCCATCACGATTTGGCGAAAGTGCAGTTCCAAGCGGCGACGACGGCGATCGATCCGAGCGTCGTCGAACTGGCGAAGAGCGCGCTCTCGAACTAGCCCGAGTCCCTTCTCAAACGAGCGTTACCGGCCCAGTCCCAGGTGCGCCTCTAGTGCACGCGTGCTATTGCGTCGATTTCCACGCGCGCGCCGCGCGGTAGGCCTGCGACGGCGACGGTGGAACGCGCGGGTTTTGCGGTACCGAAGGCGCGTTCGTAGACCGCGTTGACGGCGGCGAAGTCTTGCATGTCGATCAGATAGATCGTGGTCTTGACGACGTCGCCGTAGTCGAATCCGGCTTCGCGCAGCACGGCACCGAGATTATCGAGCACGCGCTGCGTCTGCGCACCGATATCGCCGGCGACCAACTCGCCGGTCTGCGGGTCGAGCGGGATCTGGCCGCTGCAGAAGAGTTCCTTGCCGCTGCGGACGGCCTGGCTGTAAGGGCCGATGGGAGCGGGCGCTCCCGAGGTGAGGACGGCTTCGTTGCTCACTAGGCGTGAATCTCGTCGCGCGTCATCGTGCCCTTGAAGTTCATCGGTGGCTCTTCGATGCCGAAGTTCTTCGCATAAAGCGCCGCGACTTGCGCCAGTTCGTCGTCGGTCAGGGCCGGGGTATCCGGCGCCTTCGCGAACTCCTGTAACTGCTCGCGATTGTAGATGTTCGGCAGGACCGACATGACGCGCGGTTCCGCGAGCAGCCATTGGATCGCGGCTTGCCCGAGGGTACGGCCCGGGCGCTCGAGGAAGCGCAGCGTTTCAACTTTATCGACGCCGTTGAGCAGCCACGAATGCGGGCGGTGGCGCCGGTGGTCGTTCTCCGGAAAAACCGTGTCCTTGGTGTAGTGTCCCTCGAGCATTCCGCTCGAGTGCGGTACGCGGATCATGTACCCGGTATCGGCATCGCTTTCGTACGCGGCCTGAATCTGCTCGTTGCCCGGATACTGCTCCAGGATGTTCCAGATGATTTGCAGCGTCGCGCAATTGCGTTCCTTGACCGCGTCGATGCCCTCGTAGCGCCAGCCGATCGCCGGCCCGAGCGCGACGCCGTACATGCGGATTTTCCCCTCGGCCTTGAACGAGGCCAGGAGTTCCCACAACGCGTCGTCGGCGACTTGTGCCATGCGCGCGTTGTGCATCTGGTAGATGTCGATGTAATCGGTGTTGAGCCGGCGGAGCGAATCTTCCAACGCCTTGCGGACGAACGCGGGCGAGAAATCGTGCGGCAACTCAAACTGTCCGCGCCGTGCGTCCGGATCGGAGGTAAAATCGTATCCAAACTTCGTCGCGTACACCACGCGATCGCGCACGCCCGAAAACGCGGTAGCGAGTTGCTCCTCGCTGCGTCCGTTGCCGTACGTATCGGCGGCGTCGAAGAGCGTGATGCCCAAGTCGTGCGCTTCGCGAAGCATCGCGACCGCTTCGTCGTCGGTATTGTTGCCCCACCAGCCGGTCGAGGTGGTCCATAGGCCGAAGCCGACTTCGCTGACGGTGACGTCGCTCTTGGGATACGTCCGGTATTTCATGCTCGATCTCCTTACAGGTTCGAAGGCGGGCTTCGACACATGAGCCGCCAACTCCGCATAGTGTGGAAGATCCGTCCGTTTTCGAAGACGACTTTGCTAGCGTAGCCCGCTGGATCGAGCGCTATCTCGGCGACCCGGGGCGGTATCCCGTGCTCTCGCGGGCCAGGCCCGGCGATTTGGTGCGTTCCTTGCCGCCCCACGCTCCCGAAGAGGGCGAACCTTTCGAGCGAATCCTCGCCGATTTCGAGCGATTGGTGATTCCGGGTATCACCCATTGGAATCATCCGCGGTTCTTCGCCTATTTTGCGACGAGCGCGGCCCCGGTCGCGATTCTGGCGGAAACGTTGGCCGCCACGCTGGATGTGAAGGCGATGCTTTGGCGCACGTCTCCGGCGGCGACGGAACTCGAATCGGTCGTGATGCGCTGGCTCGGCGAACTGATCGGAATCCCAGCCGCATGGACCGGCATCATTTACGACACCGCTTCGATCGCGGGTTTTACGGCGCTCGCGGCGGCGCGCGAATCGCTCGGGCTGCAGATCCGCGAACGGGGCATGACGGGGCGCGACTTGCCGCGGTTGCGGGTCTATATTACCGAGCACACGCACTCGCACATCGAGAAGGGCGCGATCGCGCTGGGGATCGGGCAGGAGAACGTCGTGCGCATTCCCTGCGACGATCGTTTTGCGATGAGTCCCGCGGCGCTGGATTTGCAGATCGCGCAGGATCTCGCCGCCGGTATGCGCCCGCTCGCGATCGTCGCAACGGTCGGGACGACCTCGACGACCTCCGTCGATCCGGTTGCGGCGATCGCGGCCGTGGCGAAGCGGCACGGGGTCTGGCTCCATGTGGATGCCGCCTATGCGGGCGTCGCGGCGATCGTGCCGGAGTTTCGCTGGCTGATGGACGGCGTGGACGCGGCCGATTCGCTGGTCGTCAACCCGCATAAATGGCTCTTCGTTCCGATGGACCTCTCGGCGCTGTACGTCAAAGACGAAGCGCTGCTGCGCCGCGCGTTCGCGCTCGTACCCGAATATCTCACCACCACCGACGGCGACGTGCGCAATTACATGGATTACGGCCTTCAGCTCGGGCGACGGTTTCGCGCGCTCAAACTGTGGTTCGTGTTGCGGTCGTTCGGGGCCGAGGGATTGCGCGAGCGGCTGCGCGAGCACGTTGCGCTCGCACAGCTCTTCGCGTCCTGGGTCGAGGCGGCGCCGGGCTGGGAACTCCTCGCCCCGCATCCGTTCTCGGTGGTCTGTTTCCGGTACCGCCCGCGCGGCGGCGACGACGAAGCGACGCTCGACGCCAAGAACGCCCGCCTGCTCGATGCCGTCAACGCGACCGGCGACATGTTCGTCTCGCACACCAAAATCCAGGGCCGCTACGCAATTCGCTTGGCGATCGGAAACGTGCGCACGCGGCGCGAGGACGTTGCGGCTGCGTGGGCGATCCTCGAGCGCGAAGCGGCGCTCGTATGAGCGATGCCAAGGATGCCCGGCCCGCGGGCTCGACGGCGCGCTTTTTTATCGTGCTCGTCCTGCTGATGTTGGGGACGGGGATCGAGGCATTTCACGTGATCGCAAAGCACCGCGCAATCTTCATTCGTAGTTTAGATGCGCGCGTCGACGTACAGCGGCTGAACGGAGCGACGCAAGACGAAGCCGCGAGCCTGCGGGGCTTCGCGTTGACGGGCGACCCCGTGTTTCGCCACGAGTACGATGCCGCGCACCGCGCGTACGTCGTCGCTCTCGGACGCTTGGAGAGCGATCTGGCTTTGCCCGAACAGGCCGTTATGCTCGGCGAGGTTCGGCGCTACGATGCCGAACACACGCGATGGGAGCGCGAACGAGGCGGTGCGGCGGCGCTGGATCGCATGCGCGCGCTAGCCGCCGCGGTCGACGCGCAGTTGCGCAGTCGAAGCCAGTGGATTGCCGGCATCGCAAATTTCGCGATCGGAGGCTGGGTCTTCGTGGTCGTGGTGCTGACCGCGGGATTTGGAATCTTGGCGGTGAGCAGCGAACGGCGCAGGCTCGCTCAAGAGGTGCGGTTGCGCGCAGATATCGCGTCCCGCAACGCCGCATTAGAGCGCAGCAATCAGTCGTTGCAAGAATTCGCCTACGTGGCCTCGCACGATCTGCAAGAGCCGCTTCGCACGGTGGCGAGCTTCACCCAACTCCTCCAGAAGCGCTACGCGGGGCGGCTCGATGCGCAAGCCGATGAGTTCATCGGGTTCGCGGTTGACGGCGCCAAGCGCATGCAGCAACTCATCAACGACATCCTCCAGTATTCGCGCGTGACGACGCACGGAAAAACCTTCGAACGCGTCGGGATCGAGAATGCGGTCGAGCGCGCGATCGTGGCGCTGCAGGGACGCATCGCGGAACGCTCGGCGGCGGTCGTGGTTCTTGGGAGCCTGCCCGTCGTCACGGGCGATCCGGCTCAGCTTTCACAGCTTTTTCTAAACCTGATCGGCAACGCCATAAAATACAATCAAGCCGAACAGCCCCGCGTCGAAATTAGCGCGCGGCACGACGGCGAAGAATGGGTCTTCCGAGTCGCCGACAACGGGATCGGGATCGCTCCGCAGTACCACGAACAGATCTTCCGCATCTTCACCCGCCTGCACACGCGCGAGGAGTACGAAGGCACGGGGATCGGGCTCGCTCTCTGCCGCCGGATCTTGGAACGCCATCGCGGCCGGATTTGGCTCGAATCTAGCGAAGGAAGCGGCACCTCTATCTTCTTTACGCTGCCCGCGGAGATATTGTAGTGCCGCTGCCTCCCGACGTGGTCGAGATCCTTTTGGTCGAGGATAGTCCCGCGGACGCCCGATTGACGCAAGAAGCGTTCAAGGATGGGAAGGTTCGCAACAATCTGGCCGTCGTGAGCGATGGCCTCCAAGCGATGGCGTACCTGCGGCGGGAGGGCCGCTTTGCGGATGCTCCGCGTCCGGACTTGGTGCTGCTCGATTTGAACCTGCCGAAAATGGACGGACGGGAAGTGCTCAAGCAGATGAAGACCGATCCCGGATTGATGACGATTCCGGTGGTCATTCTCACCACCTCGCCGGCCGATGCCGACGTGCTTGCCGCCTACGAGTATCACGCCAATTGCTACATTCAGAAGCCGGTCGATCTGACGCGGTTTCTCGCGGTCATCGCCGCAATCGAAACGTTCTGGCTTACCGTCGTCAAACTCCCGGTCGTGGCCGAATGAAGCCGCTGCGCGTCCTGCTGGTTGAAGACAACCAGGCCGATGCCGCGTATGTACTAGCCGTCCTCGACGGTGGTGAATTCGACATCGCCGTCGCGACCCGCATCGCGGAGGCCATCGAGATCCTCGGCCATGGCCGCACCGAAGTGGTCGTGCTCGATATGGGCCTGCCGGACGGTAGCGGGCTTGCGGGACTGCGCGCGATTCAAGAGGCCATGCCCGCCGTGCCCGTGGTCATTCTCAGCGGCGACGATGACGAACGCATGGCGACCAGCGCCGTGCAAGCCGGAGCGCAGGACTATTTGCTCAAAGGGCACGCCAGCGACGTCGTGTTGCGGCGCGCGCTGCGCTACGCGGTCGACCGCCAAGATTTGCGCGCGCGCCTCGCCGCGAGCATCGACGAATTGGAGCGTCAGCGCGGGAGCGTGCTGGCCTTGAACGCCCTCAAAAACGACTTGATCGCCGTGCTCGCGCACGATATCAAAGGCCCGCTCACCTCGATCATGGGGTATGCCGAGCTCCTTGAGGAAGGCGCGCTGGAGGGCCCCGCCGCGATCGATGCGGCGCGAACGATTCGTTCGGGGGCGAGCCGGTTGGCAACGCTTGCGAACGACGTTCTCGCGCTCTCTCGCGTCGAACATGGAGACCTGGAGATCGCCGACGAGCACATCGATCTGGTCGCCTTGGTCGAATCGGCGATCGCCTCGCACGCGAACGAGCGAGAGATCGCGTTCGCATCGTCGTGTATCTCGGCGGTGGTGCGAGGTGACGAGGACCGTCTGCGTCAGGTTTTCGATAACTTGCTGCGCAACGCGCTGAAATATACGGTGCCGGGTTCGCCGATCGAGGTGAGCGTACGCCGGGAGGAGGACCGGTTTCTGGTCGACGTGCGCGATCGCGGCATGGGGATCCCGCCGGACGAGATACCGCGCCTCTTCGAGCGCTTTTCGCGAGCTTCGAACGCGAAACGAGCGAAGATTGCGGGTACCGGCATCGGGCTCTTCATCGTAAAGATGGTCGTGGAGCGGCACGGCGGCGAGATCGCGGTTCGGAGCGAGCTCGGAAAGGGCAGCACCTTCACCGTGACGTTGCCGACGCTCGACGCGGCGGTCGCCCAGCGTTCGATGCGCGTCACGATCGTGACCGCCGATGCGAGCCTGCGCCGTTTTGTCGCCTACGAACTACGGGCGCGCGGCTTTCGCGTACGGGAATGCGCGAGCGTCGCCGATCTCTCCCACGTGGGCGATATTCGGGATGGTGACGTCGTCTTGGTGGACACGGCGACCGCCGCTCGCAGCGACATTGCCGCGATCGTGCCGCGCAACGTCAACGTGCGTTACGTCGGCCTGGGCAGCCCGGATGCCGAACCGTACGACGACCTCCTTGCGCGCCCGTTCTTGGTCGCCGACCTGCTGCGCGCGGTCTCGTCAGTAGAGCCGTAGGTACGCGCGGTGCTCCCAGGGATGCACGGCGCGCCGGTATTGCTCGTACTCCGCAAGCTTGGCATCGCGGAAGGCGTGGTAGAGGTGGTCGCCGAGCGTCGAACGCACGACGGGGTCCGCGTCGAGTTCGACGATCGCTTGGCGCAGCGATTTCGGCAGCGTGCCGATCCCCCGTTCGCGCCGTTCGCGAGCGCCTAAATCGTAGGTAGAGCCGGTGAGCGCCGCGCCCGGAAGCGTGGCGTTGGCGACGCCGTCGGCGGCGGCGCCGACGAGCACCGCTAACGCTAGATAGGGGTTACAGGCCGGATCGGGGCTGCGCATCTCGATCGCGCGGGGGCGCGACGCGGGCGGCACGCGTACCAACGCATTGGCGCTCCGCTCCGACCACACGGTGTAGATCGGCGCGTCCCACGCGGCTACCAGCCGTTTATAGGAGTTGACCGTCGCATTGCAGATCGCGGTACTCGCTTGGGCGTGCGCCAGCAAACCCCCGATCGCGTAGAGCATGCGCTCTTCGTCGGCGTCTTCGCCGAGATCGAATTGCACGTGCAGGCCGCTCCCCGCGCTCTCCTCGAGCGGCTTGGGCATGAAGGTCGCTTCCAAGCCGCAACTCCCCGCGAGCTGTTTTGCAACGGTGCGCAGCGTGAGGATGTGATCGGCGGCCGCTAGCGCGCCGTCGGTCGCGATATCGATTTCGTGCTGGCCGGCTCCGTGCTCGTGATGCGCCGAAGCGATCGGTACGCCCATCGATTGGAGCGCTGCCACCATCGCGTTGCGCGCGCGTTCGCCCGGATCGTTGGCGGAGAAATCGAAGTACGATCCCACGTCCGACGTTTGAGTGGATCCGAAGGCGCTCTGCGCGCGGTCGAAGAGATAGAATTCGATCTCGGAGCCGATTCGCAGATCCGGCAGGTGCGCGCGCGCCGATTCGAGCGCGCGGCGCAGGGTCGTGCGCGGGCAGCCCTCGAACGGCGAACCGTCGGGCATCGCGATATCGCAGATGAGCCGCGCTTCCGCGCCCTCCGGGCTCGTCCACGGGTAGAGCGCGAACGTCGCGGGATCGGGGCGCAGCACCATGTCGAGCTCTTCGCCGCGCACGAAACCGTCGATCGATCCTCCGTCGAACGTTACGCGTCCTTCGAATGCCGCCTCCAACTCCGCGAACGGAATCGAGACGTTTTTGGAGACGCCGAAGATATCGGCGAAAACCAGACGGATAAAGCGCACGTTGCGCTCTTTGGCAAATTTGAGCGCGTCGCGTTTAGTGACGGGACGCTGTGGTTCAGATGGTGTGGAGTGCATCGATCGCAATCGCTAGACGAAGGGTGAGTTGGTCGTGCGGACTCTCCAGCGAGCATCCGGCGATGTCGCCGATCTGCCGTAGCCGGTAAAAAACGGTGTGACGGTGGACGTTCAGGTGAGCGGCGGCGGTTTTGACGTTCTCGCCGGTTTCGAAATAGAGTTGCAACGTTCGCTCCAGTTCGGTTTGGTGTTTATCGTCGTAGGCACGGAGTGGTGCCAGCACGCGTTCGGCAAACGGCCGCAGGCGTTCCACGCTCGCTCCTTCCAGGAGCAATGGGTAGGCCCCGAGACTTTCGTAGAGGCCGACGTGGCCGCTCCCGTAAAGCCTCCGCGCGATTTGCAGAGCAGCCTCGGCTCGCGCGACGCTTTCGTTCGTGTTCAGCAACGGCTCCGCCGTTCCGACGCCGCCGCTGATACGCAGGCCCGCAAGGCGTTTCCCGACCGTCTTCGGCAGCAGCGTGGCGGCGGTTCGCGCGTTTTCGGCATCCACTTCGCGCGCGACCGGAGCCAGCACCAGGAGGGCTCCCCCGCGATCGAGGATGCCGAGATCCGTCTGGCCGGCGTGGAAGATTTGAGCGACGATGCTTCGCACGTCGGCCGCATGCGACGGCGCGTGCGCTTCGTCGCTCGGTTCGGTCTCGATCGCGATGGCAATGTACGACGGAGCGGGCGCGATCCCGCGCGCGACCGCGTCGTCCCGCGCGGTCGTGGCGTCGGGGTAGGTTCCCGCGATGAGACGCTCCCAATACGTGCGCCGGCGCCCGCGGCCTCCGTC
>DAHUXY010000109.1 GCA_027315505.1 Vulcanimicrobiota bacterium
CGGCCGCCGCGCAGGCCAAGGGTCTCACCGGGACGCCGCTTGCCGGCGAAGAGTGGATCAGCGGCCCGTGGGCGGTGCTCTACGCGCTCAACCGGTACGTCCAGACGCTGGAGGACATCGAGCGGCACGGTGCGCCGGCCATCGCGCCGTCGCGCGTTCGTTCGCGAGCAGACGGCCAAGTCGTGGCCGACGTCTTCCCCGAGAGCCTCTGGGATACGCTGTTGCTCAGCGGCGTGCGCGCCGAGGTATGGATGCAGAGCGGGGTCACCCGCGAGAACCTGGGCGAAACGATGGGCGTGTGGTATCGCGCGCCGGAGCGGACGCCGCGCGTGTGTTTGGTGCTCGGCGCCGGCAACATCGCCTCCATCCCGCCGCTCGACGTGCTCTATAAGCTCGTGGCCGACGGATCCGTCTGCATCCTCAAGATGAATCCCGTCAACGCCTACCTCGGACCGATTTTCGAGGACGTTTTCGCCCCGCTCGTCGACGGCGGTTTCGTCCGCTTTGCCTACGGCGGCGCCGACGTCGGCCGCTATCTGTGCGAGCACGCGCTCGTCGACGAAATCCACATTACCGGAAGCGATAAGACGCACGACGCCATCGTCTTCGGCAGCGAAGACACCGCCAAACGGAAGGCGGAAAACCGGCCCGTTCTCAACAAACCGATCACCAGCGAGCTCGGGAACGTCAGCCCGACGATCGTGGTCCCCGGCCCCTGGACCGACGCCGATTTTCGCTTTCAAGCCGAGAACATCGTCACCCAAAAACTCCATAACGGCGGCTTCAACTGCATCGCGTCGCAGGTCTTGATTCTTCCCGAAGATTGGGATGGAAGCGCGAAACTCGTCGCCGAAATCGAGGCGCTCCTCGCCCGTATTCCGGACCGCCCCGCATACTATCCCGGTGCCGCCGCCAGACGCGAGCGCCTCAGCACGGGGCACACGATCGTGCGCGAATTCGGCCGGTCGGACGAAACGTTTACGGCGCGCACGATGGTGTGCGCCAGTTCCGGCGATCCGGAGGACGTCGTTTTCGGTACCGAAGCGTTCTCCAGTCTGCTGGCCTATACGTCCATCGAAGGCGCAACGGATGCCTACTTGGAACGCGCGGTCGCGTTCGCCAACGAGACGCTGTGGGGCACCCTGGGCGCGAATCTCATCATCCATCCGAAAACGATGCGCGAACACGCGACCGCGTGCGATACGGCGATCGCGGCCCTGCGATACGGCTGCGTCGCGGTCAACGCCTGGACGGGCGTCGGCTTTCTCCTCACCCAAACCACCTGGGGAGCCTTCCCCGGGCATACGATCGGCGACGTTCGCAGCGGCATCGGCGTCGTGCACAACAGCCACCTCTTCTCCCGCGCGCAGAAGTCGGTCGTCTATGCGCCGTTCGCACCGTTCCCGCGAAGCCTCGCCGGTTACGGCGGAGCGCTCCTGCCCAAGCCGCCGTGGTTCGTGACCAACCGAAAGGCCGACCGGATCGGGCGCGCGCTCTGTCGATTCGAGGCGCACCCGAGCGCGCTCGGAGCCACCGCCGTTGCGCTGTTAGCCATGCAAGGCTAACGCACGAACGAACGATCGCCTTAGGGCCGAGGCTTGCGCCGCTCCGGTTGCCGCAAACCGACGATTACGAAAGCGATAATACCGGCAATCAACAGGGCATTCATCGTGTCTCTCCTCGTGAAGCGCGCGCTCGGCGCAGTTGTGCCGCTACCGCGCGGCCGATCTGTTCAGCATCGAACCCGAGCACGCGCGCCTGCGCGACGAATCGCTCGGCAAGCTCCGCGAGCTTGGTGCGGTGGGCGGAGATATCGCGGGATCCGCCGCCCGTAACGTAGGTCCCCAGGCCCCGCGCGACGCGCAGGACGCCGTCGCGTTCCAGCTCCGCATACGCCCGGTTGACGGTGTTAGGATTGATCGCGAGCTGGCTTGCCAGTTCGCGAACCGCCGGCATACGATCGCCGCGGTGCAGTCGCCCGCGAGCGACCGCATGAAGAATTTGCTCCCGGAGTTGCTGGTAGACCGGCAACGCGGAACGATCGTCCACATAGAGATCGCTTGTCTTCAATACCGCCATCTCGCGCTTTCGTGCTTGGCTATAGTGTCTTAGTGTATTAGTGTTCTAGGACACTCAGACTATAAGGCGTAATGGTGCAGGCGTCAAGCCCCGGGACTGGAGCGACCAGCGTCAAGCCTTGGTGTCTAGGTGGGAGCGTATGCGAATTCGTGCACGGCC
>DAHUXY010000110.1 GCA_027315505.1 Vulcanimicrobiota bacterium
TAACGGCTTGGTTCCGATCATGCAGAAGGCGCTCGCCGGCGTGAACGCCGCCGCCACTGCCGCTTCGCAGGCGGACCAGCTCTTCAACATGGCGCGCACCCGCCAGCTTTCCACCCGTATCACCCTGCTAGGTTTAGGAACCTCGCCGCAGCGGTATTCAACTCTTCAGTACGCGCTGCAACAACGCTTCGGTTTGAACGGTATAGACTATACGACCATGCTCCGGGACGGCGTGAGCCCGGGCGACGTAACGGTCGCAACCATTCTCGCCGCCGACATTAAAAGCACCCCGCAATCGCTCCTCGACGAAGCCAAGCGCACCCATTCCTCGATCGTCGACGTTGCGGACGCGCACGGCATGCATGCATGGCCACTGGAAATTTTCACCGGGCTCATCTATCTGGATTACACCGACGATCCGCAGAAAGAGATGCATCCGGATACCTAAGCGTTAGAAAGGCCCCTCATGGCATCGGCACTCGGCGCCCGCGACCTCTTCAAACTCGTTCGTAACGGCATCGACGTCAAGACCGTCCACGCCAACGTCCGCAAACCGTTTCGTTATCTCCTCTGCGGAGATCCCTCGCTGATCGCGCAGCTACGCGCGCTGCTCTTGAGCGGGCACGACGACGACTCCGTGCCGCTCGACGCGGCCGCCTGCCTCGAGACGATCGCTGCGAGCGCGCCGCTGGTCACCGACCCGCGCGACGTGCGCGCGGTCGTTTTCCTCGGGCGCTCCGGCGATTTGAACGGCGCGATTTTCGACGGACTCGCCACCCTGCGCGTCCCCATCTTCGCGCTCACGGTTGACGAAAGTTCCGAGCCGAGCGGGCCGAGCGTGCATCCGGCTCCCGGCATTCATGCCGAGTACGTCGTTCACGCGATCTCCAAAGAAGCTCTGCGCGGCCGCTTCTTCGTGCATCTCGTCGATGCGTCGAAGGGAGTCGAGATCGCGGTCGGGCGCAGGCTCCCCGTCCTGCGCGAAACGGTCGCGGCGAAACTCACCCGCGATGCCGCGAACAACGCCCTCAAGGTGGCGCTGGCGAGTGCGCTGGTCGATCACATTCCCGTCGTGGGGCTCGTGCTCGGCGCGTTCGCGTCGGCGGGCGACATGGTCGCCATCACCGGCATTCAGATGATGCTCTTGCTGCACATCGAGGCGGCATACGGGCGCGACCCGGACGTTCAGCGCATGTGGCAATTGTTGCCGGTCATCGGCGGCGGCTTCGGCTGGCGCACGCTCGCACGCGAACTCGCCGGGTTCGTACCCGTGGCCGGCGTGGCGATCAAAGGCGCGATCGCCTATGCGGGCACCATCGTCGTCGGCGAGGGCGTCACGTTCTTCCTCGAGCACGGCAAACACATGAGTAAAGCGGACGCGCTCAAGAGTTACGAACGCACCAAGGGCGAGGCGATGCGCTTCGCGCGCGATCTCGTCATCAAGTTCCGCAAACGCGAGAGCTAGAAGGCCTAGAGACGTTCGAGCAGCGATTCGTCGTCGAGTCGCTGCAGATCGGCCGGCACGCGGTCCCGAACGCGGCCGGCGAGACGCGCCGCCAAATCTCGCCGGCGGTCGCTCTGCAGCGTATCGCGACGCTCGATGAACCGGTGGATCAACGCCCGCTCTTCGCCGCTGACGTAGCCGGTGGCGGCGTAGGCCGCTTGGTTCGCCGGTTCGTAGTGCGGGAGCGTCACCGGCTTGCCGACGCGCACCACGATCGTCCCCGCCGCGATATCGCCGATACGCTTGTTCTGCGGTGAGACCAGCGCGCAGATCGCCGAGAGCGCGTACGAGCCGAAGAGCATTTCGCCGACGCGGATGAGGTTTCGCACCAGCGAGGCTCCCCAATCGAGCGGATAGCCGCCGTCGCGCACGACGCGAATGCCGAGCGCCTTCTTGCCGAGCGTCTGCCCGTTCCAAACCGCCTCGAGCACGATGAAGTATCCGAAGAAGATCGCAAAAACGACGAAGATCAGGAACCCTATCGCAATATTGCGAGCGAAACGCTCGCCCTCCGGCGTGCTCTGGTGCGCCGGCGCGACGTGAAGGTGTCCCGCCGCGAAGATCAGCCCCCAGAAGAGCAGCGACACCAAGGCGATCTGCACCAACAGATCGAGCACGACCGCCAAAGCGCGGCTCCCTAATCCCGCCAATTCGTAGGAAAACGTGACGCTCTCCGGCGTGCTAACGTCGAGCATTCGATCCATCGACGCGCTGCCTTCGACGTTCTAACGCGCGACTCCAGCATGAGCTCGGGCCAGGCGCGACTAACTCGCTACCGTATGACGCAGCAGCGGTTCGTGGAGCGACGCGAGAACGATTGGCGGCACCTCGACGACATGCTCGCTCGCGTGGGTCGCCGCGGCATTCGCGGGCTAACGCCCGAAGAAGTCGTCGAGCTCGGCGGACGATACCGCTCGCTGGCCGGCGATTTAGCCTACGCCCAGGGCCGTGGCTACGACCCGCGACTCTTGGCCTACCTCAACCGCTTGGTCGCGCGAGCGCACGCGGTGATCTACGGAGCGAACACGCAGGCCGGGTCGGCGCGCATCGCGCGTTTCTACACCCACACGTTCCCGCGTGAATTCCGGCGCTCGATCGTTCCGATCGTCCTGTGCGCCGCATTGACCGTGGTCTGCGCGGTGGTCGCCTACGCCGTCGTCGGCTCGCATCCCGCGGATGCCTACGCGCTACTGCCCAAGGGCATGATCCCGCCGGAGATTCGCAAGAGCCTCCATAACTCGAACTTCAACTTCGACACCGGCAATTCTCCGCTCGCCGCTTCCGAAATCATCACCAACAACGTCAAAGTCGCCGTCCTCGCCTTCGCCGGAAGCGCCACGCTGGGCATCGTGACCGTTTACATCATCGCCACGAACGGCCTGATGGTGGGCGGTTTGGGCGCCATGTTCGCAAACGCGGGTTTCGGCTACGATTTTTGGGCGACCGTCGCGCCGCACGGTGCGATCGAACTCACCGCCATTCAAATCGCCGGCGCGGCCGGCCTCTTGATCGCGGCGGGCATGATCGCGCCCGGGCGCTTGCGGCGGCGCGACGCCATTCGCGCGAATGCCGCCCGCGCCGGCGTCTTGTTTGCCGGGGTCGCATCGATGCTCGTCGTCGCCGGAACCATCGAAGGCTTTTTCTCGCCGCTTCGTTTGCCGGCCGACGCGCGCATCGCCTTCGGATGCGTCACGGCGATTCTGCTCGCCGCGTATTTTACGTTCGCCGGGCGATCGGACGCCGCCGAACTATAAGAGCCCGCGCTGCTTGACGCGAAGATATGCGTCGATGGCGGCCACGCTCAACGCGGTTGCCGGCACGTCCACGACGCCGACGCCGCTACGCTCGAGCCGAGCCACGGCGACGCGGCGCTCGTGCTGCAGGTCGAGTGCGGCCTGAGCCCGGTACGCGTCGTCGACCGACTCCGGCACCGCATCGAGGGCGCGTTGCACGGCGGCGTCGTTCATCAGCACGCACACCACGACGTGCCGCCTCGCGAGCGAAGCGAGTTCCGAGGCGACAACGCTCTGCGCGATCGCATCGACCACGTCGGTAAAGAGCACGACCAAGCTGCGGCGGTGCAGGTGCGAGCGCACGTAGGCGAAGGCGTGCGCGTAATCGGACTCCTCGGCTCTGGGCTCGACGTCGCAGAGCGCGTCGACGAGCTCCCGGGCCGAAGCGACGGTCGAGCGGGGGGCGCGGGCGACGAGAATTTCGCGGGCGAACGCCACCACCCCGACGCGATCGCTCGCAAGCGCGGCGATCGACGCCAGCGAAAGCGCGGCGCCCACCGCGTAATCCAGCTTACGCTGGCCGTCGATGCGCGGCGTCATCAGCCGCCCGCAATCGAGCATAACCAGCACGTTTTGGCTCCGCTCGACCTCGCGCTGGGCGACCATGAGTTTGCCGCGTCGCGCGGTCGCCTTCCAATCGACGCTGCGAAAGGCATCTCCGCTCGAGTACTCCCGCAAGCTTTCGAACGCCGTGCCTTCTCCGCGCACGCGCATGCGTCGCAAGCCCGCCTCGATCGAGCGATTGCGCACGCGTAACGAACCGTAGCGCTCCACGGCGCTGAGATCCGGATAGACGCGAATCGGCTCCCGGCCCGGAAACGCCGTTCGCCGCCGCAACAATCCGACCGGCCCCTCGAACCACACGTAGAGCGCACCCAATTCGTCGCGGCCGCGGGCGACCGGAAGCACCGCGCGCTCGACGCTCGCGCGCGAACGAGCCGGAACGCGCGCGATGACGGTCGCGCCGTCGTCGCGCAGCGTGCGCGCCGCCGCTTCGACGATACCGATCCGCACGGCGCGCGGCGAACGATTCTCGATATCGTACGTCATCCGCACCGGCATGCGGAGCGCGAGATGCACCGGCAAGCGCCGTTCGACGGAAAGATCGCTCGCCCGCGGCCCCGAGGCGGCATCGACGATCGCCGCTACCACCAACGCGGCCGCGGCGGCCACGGCCACGGGGACGAACGCGTGCGCGCCCGGAGCCACGGCCAGCATGACGGCGATCGCCGCCAGCCCCGCATAGCCGCGCGGCGCGAGCCACCACGGCAACCCGGTTCTAGGCACGCGGTACGGAGACGTTCGCGAGGACGTCGCGTAGGATATCGTCCACCGATATGCCCTCGATCTCCGCTTCGGGTTGTACGATAAGGCGATGCGCGAGCACGATCGGGGCGACGTCTTTCACGTCGTCCGGCGTCGCGAACGCGCGTCCGTCGATCGCGGCGGCGGCCTGCGAGGCCAGGAGTAGCGCGACCCCCGCGCGGACCGATGCTCCAAGCGCCAGGCGCGGATGCGCGCGCGTCGCGGCCGCAACGCGATAGACGTAGTCCTGCACGTCGGCCGAGACGTGCACGCCGCGCACGGCGCGTTGCGCCGCCCGCACTTCGGTCGCGTCCGTCACGGCCGCTACGTGTTCGACCCCGAGCGCGCGCGCGTCGAATCCATCGGCGACGCGGCGGAGCAACTCCAACTCCCACTCCGGCGACGGATATCCGGTGGCAATCTTGACCATAAAGCGATCCAGCTGCGCCTCCGGAAGCGGATACGTGCCTTCGTATTCGATCGGATTTTGCGTCGCGCAGACGATGAACGGCACCGGAAGATCGATCGGCGTACCGTCGATCGTAACGCGCGCCTCCTCCATCGCCTCGAGCAGCGCGGCCTGCGTTTTGGGAGGCGTGCGATTGATTTCGTCCGCCAACACGACGTTAGCTACGATCGGCCCGGGGCGCAACGAGAACTCCGCGGTCTGCGGATTGAAGACCGTCGTACCCACGATGTCGGCCGGCATGAGATCCGGCGTAAATTGGATCCGGCGAAACTCCAGGCCGAGCGCCAACGCAAGAGCGCGTACCGCCAGCGTTTTGCCGGTTCCCGGTACGCC
>DAHUXY010000123.1 GCA_027315505.1 Vulcanimicrobiota bacterium
GTACGACAGCATCAACAAAACCTATCTATCGTTCGAGCAGCACCTTTCGGGGCAGCACGAATTTGCGGTTTTCTCCGTCAATCCGTTCAGCCGGCCGGCGAAGTTTTGGAATCTGGTGCTGCAAGACGATATCGGCAAGAAGTTCGAAATTCGCACGTTCACGCAAATGTTTACCTATCAGTACGGCTTGAGCGAGCCGCTCGCGGCCACGCAAACCACCTATGCATTCGCAACGCTGGCGCTCAATCACTCGTCGCTCCAGGCCTACTCGAACTTCACCGACTACAATATCCTGGGGCCCGCGCAGCAGAACAACCCGAATTTTCCGTATCCCGGAGCACTCAATCATCCGACGCTGCTGCAGCTAACGTGGAGTTCGTTCAACAATCAGATCGGGAAGCTACCACTCTACGAACAGATCTACAGCGGCATCGGCTTCAACCACGATTCGCTGGTCGGGCTGCAAAACTACGGCGGCGTCCTCTATACCACGCTATGGAATCACTTAGTAGGATTCAACATCTATACGCCCTCGATCAAGATCGGCGACCACTACGGTAGCCCGTACAAGCTGTGGTATATGAACGCGACGTTCAACAAGCAGCGGCAATGGTATAGCGTGCCGCATCACGTGGATACGGCCAGCACCACGATCAGCTTCAGCCGGCAATTTACGCGCACGATCAACGCGTATACATCGGAGAATATCGTGAACACCGGCGATTACTACATCCACGGCGGATACGCGCCGTATACGCCGCCGGGCGATCCCGGGTATGCCGCGTTCCGCGGCGTCTCCACGCAGCGCACGCTCGCGCTCGGCATCAACTACGTGCCGAGCCCCGAGTTCTCGGCGACGCTGCTCGCCCGCCAGCATACCGATTTTCCGCGCGCCGTCCCGGGCATCTTCGCGCTGCCGCCGCTCAATAACTTAGGGCAGTTCACCTACCAAAATTATCTCGGCCAGCCGCCATACGATATCACCGCCGACGTGCGCGCGCGCATCAGCCCCCATATGCTGATCGATGTCTCGCGCAGCTATTACTTCAACTTCGGCAATCTGCGATGGAGCCCGCAATTTACAGTTCAGGTGACGCCATGATCCGCGTGTTCCGCGCAGCCGCCGTGCTGCTGCTCGTCGTGCTGGTCGGCGCCGCCGGTCCCATCGTCACGTCGGGACAATTGCTCGCCTATCAAGAGGGCTTCGTCTTCTTTACCACGGGTGACGGCTTCAAGGTCGCGCCGGACGTCGTCATCCTGAACGCGCAGACCCACAAACCCCCCACCGAGCAGCCGCGTCCGCGCCTCTATGCGCGCGCCGTCTTCAACCCCGCCGGCGCGGTTACCGAGATCGATCTTTCGCACGTCGCGCTTCCACCCGAACCCGGTGCGCAGCAAGCCGAGCAGTTTGCCGTCGCCCTCTCCACGCCCGCGCCAAACCCCGATCTCGCGCCACCCCAGGCAACCAAAGCGAATAACGGCGTTATCAAAACCTATTCCGGCAAGCCGGTGCTCGTAACGTTTACCGTGCAGGTACCGCCGAATACGCCGCTCGGTTCGCAAGTGTACATCAGCACCGATACCAGCGGTTGGAACCCGCAGGCGATCGCGATGCAACGTGTCGATATCTTGCACTTCCGCGTCACCGAGCGCATCCTCTCCGGCACGATCTTCCGCTACCTCTATACGCGCGGTTCGCTACAATCGGAAGAACGCGGCGAGAACGGGCTGCAACGCCAGCCCCGCGAGATCGTCTTTAGCGACGCCGATGCGCGCGCCGTCCAGGACCAAGTCTACCAATGGGCCGATACCGCCACCAACGGGCAATCCGCCCAGCCCAACGCCCTGCCGACGCCGTTCAACCCGGCCCCGTTCCCCAATCTCCCCTCCGGAGCCCCAACCCCGCACCCATAGGACGTATGAGCGGGCCGCCCCGCGAACCCGTGGGTTTAGCGGATCGTGATGGGGATGCCGCGGGAGGCTTGGTCGCCGGCGGAGTTGCGGGCGATCACCTGCATGGTGTAGTTGCCGCGAAAAAAGACCGGGACGTTGGGCACGGTGTAGGCCATCGCGAATCGCCCGACGCCGACCTTCTGCATATCGATGCTATAGGTGGCGATGCGCACCTCGACGCTCGCCACGTTGGAGCTCGTGAGCACCGTGCCGGAGATCGTCTGGCCTGGATGCATGGTGCTCTGCGACATGGAGACGCTCACGATTTTCGGCGCCGCATCCGGCGGACGAACCGGCACGCCCGTGGGCGTCGCGCTGGGAGCTGCGGCCGGGCTCGGCGGCACGCTCGCGGCCGGAGTCGGCGCTGCGGTTGCTGCCGAAACCGGCGCTTGCGCTGGTCGCGAGACCGGAGCCACGGCCGGGGCGGCGCTGGGCGTAGCGCTCGCCGGAGCCGGCGTCGGCACGCGGACTTCGCTCACCACGGCGGCGGGCGAGGCGACGGGCGCAGGGCTACCCGCGGCAGATTCGTGCGCCGCCGGAGTGCAGGAGGCGAGGAGGGCCGCCGGCAGGCAAACGGCGATGAGGAACTTCGATAGGCTCACGGTGGCCGTAGGTTCGCGGCCCGCAACGGACTTTCCGCGCAGGGAGTCGAAGGCGCGCCCCGATGCAAGAGCGCCCGTCCGGCCGCTTGGCCCTGAGCGTCGTGGTCCCGCTCTTCAACGAAGAGGACAACGTCGTACCGCTGCTCGATCGCGTTTACGCGATCCTGGAACGGCTCCCGCCCGAAACGACCTTTGAGCTGGTGCTCGTCAACGACGGCAGCAACGATCGCACCCTGGCGCGCATACGCGAGCAAATGGCGCTGCGGGCGAATCTGGTGCTCGTAAACCTCTCGCGCAACTTCGGCCACCAGCTAGCCGCTTCGGCCGGTATCGATATCGCGACGGGCGATGCCGTCATCCTGATGGACGGCGATCTGCAAGACCCGCCCGAACTCATCGAGGCCTTTCTCGCGAAATACCGCGAGGGTTACGACGTCGTTTACGCCGTGCGCAGAACGCGCAAGGGCGAGAGCGCGTTCAAGCTCCTCACCGCGCGCATCTTCTATCGCACGATCAAACGCCTCACGAAGGTCGCGATCCCGGTCGACACCGGCGATTTTCGTTTGATGAG
>DAHUXY010000129.1 GCA_027315505.1 Vulcanimicrobiota bacterium
GTGCAGTTTTTTCGACCTGGCCCGGAGGGCAACTTCAAAACTTCGTTCTGTCGAAAAAATGCTCGAGCAGAAAAATTTCATGGATGAAATATTTGGGCGTCTCCCGGCTCAGCGCGTGGGGACCGCGCGCCCTTCAACCCCGCATCAAGCCAAAGAGCGACCCAGCCCGAGCATCGCTCCGTGCGATCACTTCATCCGGGGGCAATGCGAGCAATTCCGCGACGAATGCCACCGTGCGCGCGACGAATGCGGGCTCGTTGCGTTTGCCGCGCAATGGGACCGGCGCGAGATACGGGCAATCGGTCTCGAAGATGAGCGGCACGACCCCAACCGCGCGGACCGCATCGCGAAGCGCTTGCGCCGTTTTGAACGTGACGACCCCGCCGATGCCGAGCGAGAGCCCGAATTCTTCGACGTACGTGCGCGCTTGATCGGCGTCGCCGGTGAAACAGTGGATGACGCCGCGCATACCCGGCACGAACTCTTCGCGAAGAATCGCGAGAAAATCGTCGTAAGCATCGCGATGATGGAAAATGACGGGCAAGCCGCGTTCGCGCGCGATGCGTAATTGCTTGCGGAGTACCGTTTGCTGCACGTCGCGCGGGCTATGATCGTAGAAGTAGTCGAGGCCGGTCTCGCCGATCGCGACGACGCGGTCGTCGGCCAATAGGGGCGTAAACGCGGCCGCGAGATCGTCGGGAGCGTCGATCGCTTCGTGCGGGTGTACGCCGACCGAGGAGTAGACGCCGTACGCGCGTGCCGCCGCCAGCGCTCGGGCCGAATCGGCCAAATCGCATCCGACCGTTACGATGGTCGTTACGCCGGCCTCCCGCGCGCGTGCGACGACCGCGTCGCGATCTTCGTCGAATTGTTTATCGTGGATATGGGCGTGCGAATCGATCACCCCGCTACCTTTGCCGAGAGGTTACGCGGTCTCCTCGACATCTTCGACGATGCGATTGCGGCCCTGGTGCTTGGCTTCGTAGAGCGCTCGATCGGCGCGCGCCATCAGACTCTCGCCCGTCTCGCCGACGTTGGCGGCGGCCGCACCGATGCTGGCGGTGACCGGATCGCCGTTGGCATAGCGCATTCCGCCGAGCGATACGGCTAGGCGCAGGCGCTCGCCGACGGTCATCGCGACGTCGCGCGAGGCGCCGGGCATGACGATCAGAAATTCCTCGCCGCCGATACGGCCGGGCGTATCGCCGCTGCGAATGGTGGATTTGATGATGTGCCCGATGCGGCGCAGGCAATCGTCGCCGGCGGCGTGGCCGAGCTGGTCGTTGACGGTTTTGAAGTGATCGATGTCCAGCAAAAGCACGGCGCCGCGATCGGGAATCGCCATCTCGGCGAGCATCGCATCGAGCCGTTCGAGCGTCGCGGCGCGGTTGTAGAGGGCGGTGAGCCCGTCGATGGTGGCGGCGTTTTGGGCGGCGGCGATCGAACGCATATCGCCGAGCAACGGTGCGAGTTCGCGCGCGGCGTTGGTGAATTGCGCGATTTGTTCGCCGCTGAGCGGCCGGTCGTGGCGCCGATGCACGATCAACGCGCCGTTAAGATCGCCGCGCTCGAGCTGGGCGGCGAACGCATAGGCGACGTAGTAGCGGTCGTGGAGCGTAATCGAGGCGGTGCCGCTGAATTTCATACGCACCAGAAGCCGCCGTCGCATTTCGTCGCCGGCCGGGCTCAATGCCGGCCCGAGCAGCGTGACCGTGCGCCACAATTCGACGCGCGAACTCGTTGCAGCGAGGACCGTCACCGTTTCGCCGGGGGACGGCACGCGGAGCGTTGCGAGGATGGCGTTGATCTGCGGCAGCGGGTCGCGATCGCCGAGCATCGCCTGCACGGCGTCGCGTACTAAACTCAGGCGGTGGAGCTCCGCGGTCTGTTCGTCGATGGTGCGCAAGAGTATCGAGGTGCCGATGACGGGAGCCCACATGACGGCCGCGAGCGCGAAGTGGCCGGCGGCGACGGGGTCGCCGACCGCTGCGGCCCACAGCACGTTCGAAGCGCCGACGATCCACGTACGCGGATCGCGTGCCAAACGCTGCCAGACGCGCGTGATACCGATGTGGTACATGGCCGACGACGTGCAGGCGGAGATCCCGAAGACGAAGACGGCCGTCACGATGGCGAGCGTCCCCGCGAACGCGAGCAACGCACCCGGCGTGTTGGCTGCGAACATCGGATCGACGTGCAAGAGCGGCGGAATGAATGCGAGCGCCACCAGCGTGCGCAGGACCCCGTGACGCGCGATATCGGTGGGAGCGCTACCGCGGCGTACGACGGCGGCGATACCGAAACCGGCGGCGAGAGCGAGGGCCGCCGCCGTTGGGCCGGCCGCCCCATCGATCAAAAAGAGCGGAGCAACGATCGGAAGGTCGAGAAAGACGGCTTCGGCCGCGCGCCCGCTACGGCGCATGCGCAGCCCGCGGATCGGCAGGGCGTTGCAGGCAACGAGCGCGACGCACAGCGCAGCGGCTGCGCAGAGCAGCCAGAGCTGCGGCGTGAATTGCCGGACGAAAAGCGTGAGCGCGACGGCTAGGCCGGCGATCGCGAGCGCGCCGCCGACGAAGGTGAAGCCGCGGCCCGGGCCGCTCACGCTTGAATCCATCGGGTCAGCTGCCGGCCGCGTCGAGCTCGATGCGTGGAAAGAGCGCATCGCCGAGCACGACGCGCGTGCCGGGCGCGAGGCCTCCCCAGCGCAACGCCTCGCTCCAGTCCGCGTCGATGGGGGCGGTCGCCCCGAGCTGGCGCCACATCTCGGCCGTGCGCTCCGGCATCACCGGATGCAGCAGCATCGCGAGCCAGCGGATCCCTTCGCAGAGGTCGTAGAGCAGCGCGTCGAGTTCCGTATCCCGCTCCTCGCGGTGGAGGACCCACGGTTTCTGATCGTCGATGCGCCGGTTGAGCGTAACGACCAGCTCCCAAACGGCCTCGAGCGCGCCCCGAAAATCGAGGCTGAGAATGAGCGAGCGGACGCGCTGGGGTAGCGTGGCCATGGCGGCGCCCACCTCGCTCCCGGTCGCATCGCCGGGCGGAACGACCCCGTCCCGATACTTGAACAGCATGCTGAGCGAACGCCGCACCAGGTTCCCCAGATCGTTTCCAAGATCGCTATTATGGCGCTGCGCAATCTTGGCTTCGGAGTACGAGAAGTCGCTCCCGAACGGAGCTTCTCGCAAGAGGAAGTAGCGCAGGGAGTCGGCGCCAAAACGCTCGGCCAGCGCGAAGGGATCGACGGCATTGCCCAGGCTCTTGCCCATCTTCTGGCCATCGACCGTAATCCAGCCGTGGGCGAAAACCAGCTCGGGAGCCTGCTCGCCCAAAGCCCACAATACCGCCGGCCAAATGAGAGTGTGGAAGCGCGCGATCTCCTTGCCGATCAACTGAACGCTCGCGGGCCAATACGTGGCGAAACGTTCGGGATCCGACGACCACCCGATCGCGGAAATGTAGTTAAGGAGCGCATCGAACCATACGTAAATGACGCCGCCGCCGCCCGGAATCGGGATGCCCCAATCGAAGTTGGTGCGCGAAATCGAAAAATCTTCAAGCCCTTCCTCAAGCAGCGCCACCATCTCGTTATAGACGCTCTTGGGGCGCACCCACTCCGGGTGCTCTCGATAATACTGCAACAACCGATCCCGGTAATTAGAGAGCCGAAAGAACCAATCGTCCTCCGAGATCCATTGCACCTCGCGTCCGCAGGTGGGGCATTTGCCGTCAACGAGTTTGGCCTCGAGCCAAAAGGTCTCGTCGTTAACGCAGTACCAGCCTTCGTACTTTCCTAAGTAGACGTCGCCGTTATCGCGCAAACGCTCGAATACGCGCTGCACCACGCTTTCGTGCCGCGGTTCGGTCGTGCGGATGAAATCGTCGTAGCGAACGTGATAGGTGGCGAACAATTTCTGCCAACGCGGCACCAGTTCGTCGCACCACGCCTGCGGGGTCGTGCCGGCGGCCGTCGCGGCGTTGGCGACCTTTTGCCCGTGCTCGTCCGTGCCGGTCAGGAAATACGCCGGGCCGGAGGTGCGCGCCGTGCGAGCGAGCACGTCCGCGACCACGGTTGTATACGCGTGGCCGATATGCGGATTGCCGCTAATGTAGTAAATCGGGGTGGTAACGTAAAAGGCGCGCTTCATCGCGTTCCCCTTTCGTCAGCCGACCGGCCGCCCTTGCCTCGCGCGCTTTTTACGCTCGCTCGCGCGCGCATAGAGCTCCCGGCGCTCGCCGAGGCCCTCCTGGGCCAATAACCGAGCGATGTCTGCGATGCTGCGGCCTTCTTCGAGGCAGCCGTCGATGCGTTCGTCGATCTGCTCGGGCGTCGCCGCGGGCGGGGTGCTGGTGCGTTCGAGCGGCGCGAGCGCAAACGCAATCTCCCCGCGCACCGGCTCTGCGATTGCGGCGGCTACGCCGGCCGGAGAACCCAGCGCCTGCTGTTCGAAGAGTTTCGTGTATTCTCGCAGCACGAATACCCGCGCGTCGGGGGCGAGCTCCTGGAGGTCGGCAAGGGTCGCGTGGATGCGTTTGGGAGACTCGTACCAAATCGTCGTGATGCCGCCCCGCAGCGCTCGGCCGAAGGCCGCACGCCGGTCGCGTTGCGTCCGCGGTACGAACCCTTCGAAGAGAAACCGGCGTAGATCGAAGCCCGAGAGTACCGCGACCCCGAGCGCGGCGCTCGGGCCGGGTAAAAGATCGACCGGGACGCCGGCGGCGCGCGCGGCGGCCACGAGTGCACTGCCCGGATCCGAGATGCCGGGCATCCCCGCGTCGGTTACCAGCACGACGTTGCCGCCGCGAGCGCGTTCCAGGATGCCTTCGGTAACGCTCGCGGCATTTTGTTCGCGATAACTCCAGCACTCTTTCGTGCCGATGCCCAGCGCAAAGAGAAGCTTGCGCGCGACGCGCGTGTCTTCGGCGACGACGATCTCCGCGTCGCGTAACGCGTCGAGCGAACGCAGCGTGATATCACGTAGATTTCCGAGCGGGGTCGGGACCAACACCAGCGGCATCAGGAACGAATCACGGACCAGATTTGCGAAAACTTCGGCGCGCGTCCGTAGAGGAGCATGCCGACGCGATAGAGCTTGCCGCCCAGGATGCCGATCCCGATTAGGGCGGCGACGTTCAGTGCGAGCGAGATCGCGACTTGCCATGCGGGCACGTTGCTCACCGCGATGCGCGCGAACATGACGAACGGCGAGAAAATCGGCACGAAGCTGGCGGCGACCACCCACGGTGCGTCCGGATCGCCCAACGCCGAGATGGCCAGAAAAAACGCGCCGACGACCGGCAGCACCAGCGGCGCGCTCAAGCTGCCCAGATCCTCGGTGCGATTGACCAGCGAAGCGACGCCTGCGAAGAGCGTCGAGAGTTGGAGAAACCCGCAGATGAAGAACACGACGAACGTGCTCAGGACCCACGCGGAGAGCAGGTTGCCGGAGAACAATCCGCCCAGTGCGATGGAGGAGGCGCCGGCATCGCCGGCCGCTCCCACGCTCGCGACCAGGCCCACCCCGACCCAAACCGCCATCTGCAGCAACGCGAGCGTCGCGGCGGCGAAGATCTTCCCCGTCAGCAGCGCGATCGGGTCGACCGATGCCACCAGCAATTCGGCGATGCGGCTGGTCTTCTCTTCGGCGACGGCGCTCATGACGAGTTGACTGTTGAGCAGAATCAACATGTAGAGAAAGAAGATCAGCGTGTAGGCGATGCCGCGTACGGCCTGCGCTTGACTCGACGAGGAAAACTTGGAATCGATCGGGTGGATCGCGACGGGGATGGCCAACAGCGAGGTGACGGCACTCTTCGAACCGTGCATCGCCAACTGTACTTGCAGCGGGAGCAAATCGGCGCGGACTTCCCCGCGCGGCACACTCCCCGGATCGCGCGCGTAGATGGCGACGTGGAGGCGGTCTCCTACCCGCGACAGCACGACGGCGGACGATGCGTGGTGCGCTTTCAACAGCGCGATGTCGACGGTCGTGGGCGCGAGCGTGGCGGCAATGGTGAAATCGCCCTTGAGTAACGGAACGGCGGGCGTGGTAAGCGCGGAGTCGCCGACGACGATCGCTTGTTTGTTGCCGCTAAACGCACCGCCGAGCAGGCTCGGCAATTGGATGAACGCGAAAATTCCGATCGCTCCGATGACCAGCCCGATGACGAACGGACGCGACTTGATACGCCGGGTGAGTTCGGCGACGTACACCGTAACGAAGTCGGTCATGCCGCGGCTCCTTCACCGATGGCGTGGAGGTATATTTCATGTAACGAGGGTTCGACCGCCTCGAACCCCGTCACGGCGTCGGCTTGCACGAGCGAGCGTAGAATCGAAGCGTAGTCGGTATCTGCTCGTACGACGTACTCGAGCGTACCCTGCGCGCCGGGGACCGGCTGCGTATTCGGTAACGCGTCCAAAATATGCGCCAGGCGATCGCTGCGCGGCGTAACCCGCAGCACGCGCGTCGGCCACGCGGCGCGCAGTTCGGCCAGCGACCCCTCCACGCGATTGACGCCACCCGCGATGATGCAGAAGCGGTCGCACAACGACTCGAGCTGCCACATTTGATGGCTGGAGAGCACGAGCGTCGTTCCCGCGCGTTTCATGTCGTTGAACACCGCGAGGAGCGTGTCGGCATTCACCGGGTCGAGGCCGGAGAACGGCTCGTCGAGGATCAAGAATTCGGGCTCGTGCACGCAGGCGCACGCCACTTGCACTTTTTGTTGGTTGCCTTTGGAGAGTTCGGCGCACGGCCGGTCCGCATACTCGGTCAATCCAAGCCGTTCCATCCAGCCTCGTACGGCCGGCCCGAGCTTGGGCTCGCGTAAGCGGTGGAGCCGCGCGAAATACGCGATCTGTTCGCGAACCTTCATCTTTCCATAGAGGCCGCGTTCTTCGGGGAGGTAGCCGAAGCGCCGGCGACTCTTTCCGTCGATCCGCTCGCCGCTCCACGAAATCGTGCCGGCATCGGGGGTGAGGATGCCCAGAATCATGCGCATCGTCGTGGTTTTTCCGGCCCCGTTCGGCCCGAGAAGCCCGAACGTCGATCCGCGCGGGATGGAAAAACTCACGTTGCGTACCGCGTGAACGTTCCCGAAATCTTTGGCGATGCGGTCAACTTGTAGCATGCGGTTGCCGTCCTTTTTCCGAATCCGCGAGAAGGCGTGGTGCAGGAGCTAGTAAGGCGAGCGAAGCATCGGCTCCTTGGTTCGTCCCATCGTTTTCCTGGTGTGGAGGTAAGATGAGTCCGGATAATGCGAACGCCCTCGGTGTGTTCGGCGGTATGCTGGCCACCATATTTTTGGTCGGAGCCGTCCTCACGGTATTCTTCGTCTGGTGCTTCTGGCGCGTCTTCCAGCGCGCCGGTTTTAACGGCGCGCTGGGGCTGCTCTGCCTGATCCCGACGTTCGGCCCCCTGATCTGTCTGCTGATTCTCGCGTTCGGCACCTGGCCGATCGAGCAACAGCCCGTTCCGACGCACGGCGGCATGCCGATGGCGTAGCCGCCTAGGCCGTCAGTCCGGCCATCCAGCGTTCGACGGCGTCCGCCTGCGATGGAAGGATGCCCGAGAGATTGTCCGGCGCGCCGGCGGTGACGGCGACGTCGTCCTCGATCCGCACGCCGATGCCGCGAAAGCGCTCCGGCACCGTGGCGTCATCGGGCTGGAAATACAGGCCGGGCTCGACGGTGAGCACCATGCCCTCGCGCATCTGCCCGTAGCGGTACTCTTGCGCGCGGGCGCTCGCGCAGTCGTGCACGTCCAGGCCAAGCATGTGGCTGACGTTGTGCAAGGTGTAGCGCCGGTAGTAGGGCCGCTCGGGATCCAACGCTTCGTCGAGCGACGATTTCAAGATCCCGAGATCGATCAGGCCCTGAGCGAGGACGCGCATCGCGCGGCGGTTCGGCTCGAGAAAGTCGTTGCCGGCGCGCACCGCATCGATGCCGGCGCGCTGCGCCTCCCAGACGATGTCGTAGATCGCGCGCTGCTCGCCGCTATACGTTCCCGCGATGGGGAGCGTACGCGTGATATCGGCGGTATAGAGCGAGTCGCATTCGACGCCGGCATCGAGCAATAGCATGGCGCTGCGTTCGAGGCTTCCGTCGTTGCGATTCCAGTGCAGCGTACATGCGTGGTGCCCGGAAGCGGCGATGGTGAGGTACCCGACGTCGTTGGCTTCGATCCGCGCGCGGCGCCAGTAGGCCGCTTCGATTTCGCGTTCGCTTTTGGCGTGCGGCAGAATGCGAATGACGTCCTCGAACGCGCGCTTGCTGATTTCGCAGGCTTTGCGCAGTTCGGCGATCTCGTAGGAGTCTTTGATGAGCCGCATCTCCGAAAGGTGCGCGGCAAATTCGGCATCGTCGTCGCGCTTGGGGAAGGCCGCGTCAACCTGCTGGTTGTGCCCGCGCAAGACGCAAACGGGCTGATTCGAATCGCGCAGTTCGCGCACCAACGGCGCGATCTCTTGGAGCGGGTGGCACGCATCGACGCCGAAATATGCGGCGCTCTCGTCCACGCCGCGATGGCGCCCGACCCAGAGCTCGCCGTGGTTGCGATCGGTAAAGAACTCGGCTTTGCCGCGATTATGCTCGCGGGCGTAGAGGACGCAACGGTGGCTATCGCCGGCCGGCTCCATCACCAGGAGCGCGCCGGGTTCGCCGTCGCCCATGAGGTAGACGAAATCGCTGGCCGGCCGGAACCGAAAGAACGTATCGTTGGCGCGAACGTGCTCCTGGCCAGCCGGGATCACCAGGTGGCAGCCCGGGAACGCCCGCGAAAGGGCCGCGCGGCGCTGCTGCAGGCGCCCGAGTTGCGGGTGCGCGCCCGTTACCGGAGCGGCTGCGAGCCACCCGCCGGACATGAAGTCTACCAGCGCCGGAGGCGAATCGGTATCGTGGCTGGCGGCGGTACCGGGGCGTTCGGTCGTACGTTCTGTTGACATCGTAAAATGAGGATTCGATTTGAAGGCGGCCCCACCCGCATCGTTCACAGGTTCTTCTCTGAGTCCACCGTTACAACGAGGCTATGAATACCAAGGCAATAGTGCTCGGGCTCGCATTGACGCTCGTCGCCCCCCTCTCGGCTCTCGCCGACGGAACGACGGCCGCTCCATCGCACCCGCAGCTCACCCAATCCCAGCGCCAAGCCATGCATCAAGCCTTCGAGGGATTCCGCAAGAAGTCGATGGCCCTGCACGAACAGACGCGCTCGCAAATCCTCGGAGCGCTGACCCCGGCTCACCGGACGCTCCTCGCCTCCCTCGTCGCGCAACTCGCCGTGGCGAGCCAACCCAACCCCAAAGAGGCCGCGCAGCAACTCGACGGCCAACTCTCGGCTAGCGAGAAAAACGCCATCCTCGACGCGAATAAGAACTTCCACACCCAGGTGGTTGCTCTGCACGAGCAGATGCGCGCGCAGATGAAGTCCGAGCTCCCGAACATGCCCATGCGCCCGATGCATCCGATGGGTCCCGGCGGCCCGATGGGTATGCACCGCGGAGATAGTGACGGGGCGATGCACCACACGCCCGACGCGGGCATGATTCTCCTACGAACGGCGATGGCTCCGCGCCATTAGCAGCGAAGGCTTCGTTATGAAGCCTTCGTCAACCGATGTGCTGGCGAACGAACGCACCTTTCTGGCGTACGTTCGCACAGCACTCGCCTTTATCGGGTTCGGATTCGTCATCGCGCGATTCTCGCTCTTCACGCGGGAGTTCGCCGTGATCGCCCATACGACGGTTCCGCACGGTTCGCTCTCGACAACCTTCGGCACGGCGATGGCGGTGTTCGGCATCGTGATCGCGCTGATGGGCGCGTGGCGATACGCCGCCACCGACCGGGCCCTGCGCGCGAGCGAAGTGCGGGCGCTCTCGACGGCTATGGGCTACGTAGTGGCCGTCGTCGTCGGCGCCATCGGGGTGGTCGTCGCTTTCGCTCTGGTTTCCTATTCGTAAGCGCGCTTAGCGCTACGGCTCGATATCGAGGCCGATGTCGAGCGAGGGCGCGCCGTGCGTGAGCCAGCCGACCGAGATGAGGTTCACGCCGCTGTTCGCGACGGCGAGAATCGTTTCGGGCCGGATGCCGCCGCTCGCTTCGGTCAGCACGCGGCCGTCGACCATCGCGACCGCTTGCGCGAGTTGCTCGGGCGACATGTTATCCAGGAGTACGGCGTCGATCGGTTCGCGGAGCGCCTCTTCGAGTTGCTCGAGCGTATCGACCTCGATTTCGACTTTGACCATGTGCCCGATCTGCGTGCGCACCGCTGCGACCGCGTCGTGGATCGAACCGGCCAGCGCCAGGTGATTATCCTTGATCAGCACCGCGTCGTCCAAGCCGAAGCGATGATTGCTGCCGCCGCCGCAGCGTACGGCGTATTTCTCCAGCACCCGCAGGCCCGGCGTCGTTTTGCGCGTGCACACGACGTGCGCGCCGGTGCCGGCAACCAGATCGACCAGACGGCGCGTTGCCGTCGCGATGCCGCTGAGCCGGCCGAGCAGGTTGAGCGCCGTGCGTTCGCCGGTGAGCAGCGTCCGCGCGTTGACGCGCAGATCGGCGATCGTGCTGCCGGCCTCGACGTGGCTCCCGTCGGGCGCGAAGACCCGCGCTTCAAACGGGCCGCCGAGAAGCTGGAACGCCAGCAGCGATGCGTTGACCCCCGCGGTCACGCCCGGCGCGCGAGCGACGAGTTGCGCGCTCGCAATGCGACCCGGCGCGACGATCGCATCGGTGGTGATGTCGTTTCCGTGGCCGATATCTTCCAGCAGCGCCGCGCGAATCAGGGGCTCTACGACGAGCCGGTGCGGTTCAAACGGCGTCGGCAAGGCGTGTAAAGGAGCGTTTTGCAAGTGCTTCGTCCGTCAAAGGATAATCGGTGCGATAGTGGCTGCCGCGGCTCTCTTTGCGCGCCAATGCCGCGCGCGCGATCAAGCGCCCGACGACGAGCAGATTCCGCAGTTCGCTGCCCGGTGCGGGGAAGAGCGCGTTGAGCTCGTCGATGCGCGAGAGCGCTTCGCGCAGGCCCACCTCGTTGCGGACGAGCCCGACGTTCGCATACATGACGTTGCGCAAATCGCTGATCGCCTGCGCATCGTCGCCGGCGTGCGGGGCGAGGCGCGGCCGCGGCACGGTGGTGTGCGTGCTCGGTGCGGGGAGCGTCGCGGCGATATCGGTCGCTACGCGGGCCCCGTACACCAAGGCTTCCAGCAGCGAATTGCTCGCTAAACGATTGGCTCCGTGCACGCCCGTCGCGCTGGCTTCGCCGCACGCCCACAGGCCGGGAAGCGAGGTGCGGCCCCATTCGTCGACGGCCACGCCGCCCATGTGGTAATGCGCGGCGGGAGCAACCGGAATCCGCTGCACGCGCGGATCGATCCCGGCCGACATGCAGAAATTGAAAACCGTCGGAAACTCGGTCGCAAAGGCGGCGCCGATGGCCGCGCGCGCGTCGAGCCCAACCACGCGCCCGCGTTGCAACTGTTCGAAGATCGCGCGAGCCACAACGTCGCGCGGCCCGAGCTCGGCGTCGGGATGGATGCCGAGCATGAACCGTTCGCCTAAATCGTTGATCAGCGTGGCGCCCTCCCCCCGCACCGCTTCGGTCACCAGCGGCATCGGGTCGCGGCCGATCGCCAGCGCCGTGGGATGGAACTGCACGAACTCCATATCCGCGAGTAAGGTGCCCGCTCGCGCGGCCATCGCGATGCCGTCGCCGGTCGCCTCGACGGGATTGGTGGTATAGCGGTATAAGCGGCCGATGCCGCCGGTGGCGATCACGATCGCGCGCCCGCGCAGCACGATCGCTTCGTCGCTCCCGTTGACGTGCGCGACGACGCCGCGCAACGTTCCGTCATCGACGATCAAGTCGTCGGCGGTGACGTCTTCAAGGACTTCGATGTGGGGCGATGCGTGGACCGCGGCGATGAGTGCGGTGAGAATCTCGTGGCCGGTGGCGTCGCCGCCTGCCTTGACGATACGTCTGCGCTGGTGCGCGGCCTCGCGACCGAGTGCGAGTTCGCCCGCATCGTCGCGATCGAAGGCGGCGCCGAGTGCTAATAAGTCCTCGATGCGCGCCGGCGCATCGTTCGTGAGGATATCGACGATCTCGCGATCGCTGATGCCGGCTCCCGCTAGCGCCGTATCGATGGCGTGTAACTGCGGGGAATCGTCGCGACCGACCGCAGCCGCGATGCCGCCCTGCGCCCAATCGGTTGCCGCGCCGCTCCCCAACCGCGTTTTGCAGACCACGAGGACTTGCATCGGTGCGAGTTTGAGTGCGGCCATAAGGCCCGCAATGCCCGCTCCGATGACGATGGCGTCGGCCGAGCGCTCGCGCCGCACGTTAGTCCCGGGCCGCGCGGCTATATTCGAGCATGCGTTCGACCGCGCGCCGGGCGCGATCTGCGACCAGCGGATCGATGGTGATTTCGTACTCCATGGTTTCCAGGCTATGCAGAATCTTGGGCAGCGTATTGCGCTTCATGTGCGGGCAGAGATTGCACGGGCGCACGAAGTCGACGCCTTGGTACCGGGCCGCGACGTTGTCGGCCATCGAACACTCGGTCATCAGCAGCACGCGGGGCCGGATGTCACGCGCGGCGCGCGCGGCCTGCTCGCCGACGTATTCGACCATGCCCTGCGTCGAGCCGACGTAATCGGCTTCCGCGAGCACGTCGGGCGGGCATTCGGGGTGCGCGATGACGACGAGCGACGGGTCGTCTTCGCGGTACGCGATGATGTCGGCACCCGTGAAGCGTTCGTGAACTTCGCAGTGGCCCTTCCAGGCGATGATCTCTACCTGCGTCTTCGAGGCCACGTACTTCGCGAGATATTCGTCCGGGAGAAAGATGACGCGAGGAGCGCCGAGGGCTTCGACGATTTGCACCGCGTTGCCGCTGGTGACGCAGACGTCGGATTCGGCCTTGACGTCGGCCGACGTATTGACGTAGGTAACGACCGGCACGCCGGGGTAGCGCTCGCGCAGCAAGCGCACGTCGGCCCCGGTGATGGAATCCGCGAGCGAGCACCCGGCCAGCAGATCCGGCACGAGCACCGTTTTACCGGGGTTCACCAGCTTCGCGGTCTCCGCCATGAAATGGACGCCGCACAGCACGATGACGTCGGCATCCGTTTTGGAGGCTTGCATCGCCAGCGCCAGCGAATCGCCGACGATATCCGCAACGGTGTAAAAAATCTCCGGAACTTGATAATTGTGCGCCAAGATCACGGCATTGCGTTCGCGCTTGAGGCGGTTGATCGCCGCCACGTACGGGGCGTGGATCGGCCATTCGACGCGCGGGATAATCCGTTCGGCACGCTCGAAAATGGGCGTCGTTTCCGCTTCGACGGCGCTGGTATACGCTAGTTCGGTCACACTCATGGGTCGATCTCGTGGTTGCGGCTGGAGGGCCGGAGCCCCTGCCTGACGCAGAGTCGGGCAATGCGTCTGCGTTCTCTTCTCTTTATACCCGTGTTGCTGGCGTTCGTTTGCGCGCTCGGGGCGCCGGGCCTCGGGCAGGGGCTCCCGGGCATCGCCGTCCCCTCGTCGGCACCCGTGCAGCTCCCAGGCTCGGCGGGTATTCGGCAAGAGGGCCTCTATATGACCGCGCCGATCAGCGTGGACGGCAATCCCCTGTTTCGCATCGCGATCCAAGGGGCGGCTACTGCGACCCAGACGGCCCTGATCGAACGCGCGCAGACCATCCAGAGCGCGATCGGCCAACTGCTGGCCGTCGACTCGGCCGGCAAGCCGGCGGGGACGATCTATTCGCCGGGATCGCTCGAAATCGCCGTGCAGCCTGCCGGCGATCAAGTCCTGCTGGTGGCAATCGATAAGACGCACGCCACGCCCCTGCCGATTCTCACGGTGACGTCGAGCGACGCGCAGTACCACAAACAACCGGCGCAGACGTTGGCGCAGAGTTGGCGCAGCACGCTGCAAAAGGCGTTGGTCGCGGCATTGCTCAAGCGGCAGCCGGCCGAGATCAAGCGTAACTATAACGACCTGCTGCGCGTCGGCATCGCCATGATCTTGGGCACGCTCGTGCTGTGGGTATTGTTTACGCTCGTGCAGCGACGCGCCCGCTTGGCGCGAGACGAGGCCGAGTCGAACGAACGCAACGTCGCGCGCGTCCAGAGCGAAGGCTCGCCCGAGCAGGAGCACGCCGCCGGATGGCGCGAGCGCTTCATCGCCGCGACTGCGCGCGCGGCCGAGCCCGAGCAGCGCCTTTCCGTGTTGCGCTCCATCGCCGCTTCGATCGTGTGGTTCGGCATTTTGGCGTGGGTGGGCGCGATTGCGTGGGCGCTCCTGCTCTTTCCGCAGACCATACCCTTCGGCCAGGTTTTGATACGGACGGCCGTCGGCATCGCGTTGATTTGGGTGGTAGCGGGGCTGCTGGATCGCGTGCTGGATATCGCGATCGCGCGCGTTTCGCGGGCTTACGCACGGCCGCTGCGCAGCGCTTCCGAAGACGAGACGCGCGGCGCGCTTCGCGCTCCGACGGTAGCCCGCGCGATCGGCGGTTTCAAGGCGTTCGTGCTTATTTTCGTCGCCGCCTTGGCCACGCTGAGCCAACTCGGTATCCCGATCGGTTCGGTGGTGACGATCGGCGGTATCGCCGCGCTTGCGATCACGTTCGCGGCGCAGAACTTGGTGCGCGATTTCCTCAACGGTTTTTTGGTACTGCTCGAAGACCAATACGTCGTCGGCGATTACATTCAGATCGGCACGTGGAACGGCATCGTCGAGCAGCTCACGCTTCGCATCGTGCAGATTCGCGACGGGCGCGGCAACCTCATCACGATCCCGCATAGCAGCGCGATTCAGGTGGTGAACTCGTCGCGCAACTGGTCGCGCATCGATTACCGCGTCGCCGTCGATCAATCGGCTAACCTGGCGCAGGCGATCGCACTATTGCGCTCGACGATTGAGGATTTGGCGCGCGAAGATGCCTGGCACGAGACGGTATTGGATGCGGTGGAGTGGATCGGCGTCGAATCCATTTCGAATTCGGGCATCACGTTGCGCGCGTCGATTAAAACCGCCCCGCTCCGGCAGTTCGAGTTACGGCGCGAAATCAACGCGCGCGTCATTACCGCGTTCCGCGATGCGAAGGTCGTTCTCGGCAGCGATCCCGGCACGCCGACGATCACGCTGGCCGCCGCCAGCCCGGATCCGGAGTAGCGCCATGCGTCGATTGAGGGGCCTTGCGCTCACCGTCGCCATGGCCGCTGCATGCGTAGCGCAAGCCTGGGCGACGACCCGTGCGGTGTTGATTTTGAATGCGGGGGACGAGCCGATTCTATCGTTGCGGATCGGCCATGCAGCGCAGCATGCTTGGAGCGCGGACCTTTTAGGCTTCGATCAGGCGATTGAGGTGAGCAGCGGGGTCGAAGTCCCCATCGTTTTCGACCCGGTAACCTGTGCCTACGACGTGCAGGCAACCTATGAGGACGGGAGCGTGGCCCTCAAGCGCAATGTCGACCTCTGCAGCGTCCGCCACATGAAGTTCGGCCGATAGCGCACCAAGTCGCGTTTCATCAGATCTGTTAGGCGGATCTTCGATGCGAAGCCCTCGCGAGCGGGCTAAGGCTCAGGCCGTATTCCGCGGAGATGTCCGCGAGGGCTCGCAGTTCCTCCGGGTCGAGACTCAATACTTCAATCCCCACGACTTGCTCGTGGGAGTCGAGGTCAACGTTGATTTCGCCGTTGGCAAGCGATGTGGTTCTCGCAATGGGATCGTTCGAGAAACGTAAATAGGCGGTGTGATCGTCGCCCTCAATGTTTCGCAGCTCGCGCAGCATTTAGATATCCTCTTGGTCCGGAAGTACCGCTGTTATCACGATTTTTCCGGCTTCGGTCTCAAGAACGGTCACGCGTAGGCGCCTACCGTCCACGGTTCTCCAGTAGTTGGCCTTTCCTGCTTTGGCAGGGGTGATCAGGTCGGGTCTTTCCAAAACCAAGCCCACTTCATGGCGGGTAATGTGGCGCTCTCGCATGCGGGCTTTGGCGTGGCGCGTGAGCGCGAAATTGTCGCTGGGCACGCTCGGCAATCACGCAGGGCAGCCCCAGTCGCTAGGGATGCCCCAGAGTCGCACGGCAAGATGAAAGTCGTTTTCATTTTGGCGGGAGAGGGGATATAGTTGGGGTGCAACTGCCCTGGGAGGCCCCGGGGTTTTGCGGCCATCAGCAGTCCCTCAATCCATACAGAAGGTGGAAGACGTATTAATGTTAGCTCAGGTTGGAAAACCGGCCCCCGATTTTAAGCTTGCGAGCACGAAAGATGCGACCGGCGCGAAGGATCTCGGCAAGGAGATCAAGCTCTCCGATTACCGCGGTAAGTGGCTGATATTCTTCTTCTATCCGCTCGACTTCACGTTCGTGTGCCCGACCGAAATTACGGCGCTCTCGGACAAGTACGACGAGTTCAAAGAATTCGACACCGAGATTCTCGGCGCGTCGGTCGACTCGGTGCACAGCCATTGGGCGTGGCTCTCGACGCCGCGCGAGAAGAACGGCATCCACGGCACCAAGTACCCGCTCGTGTCGGATTTCAATAAGGAGACCGCGCGTGCGTACGGCGTGCTGAACGAAGAGTCCGGTGCCGCGCAACGTGGGCTGTTCATCATCGATCCCGAAGGCGTGCTGAGGTATGCCGTCGTGACCGCCGACAACGTCGGCCGCAGCGTTGAAGAGACGCTCCGCGTATTGCAGGCGCTCCAGACCGGCGGGCTCTGCCCGGCCGAATGGAAGCCCGGCAAGGCGCTGCTGCAGAAGGCGTAACATGGCATTGCGGATGCGTAGCCCCCTCCCGACGTTCGAGGGGGCTACGGCCTGGGTGAACGGCGAACCGAGCGCGCAGGATCTGCGCGGGTTACCGGTCGTCGTTTCGTTCTGGTCGAAGAGTTGTTACATCTGTCACGAGACGGCGGAGCAGTTCGCGCGGTGGCGCGACAAATTCGCCGCGCACGGCGTCGCGTTCGTGGCCGTTCATCAGCCGCGTTCGGAAGACGAACTCAACGTTGAGGAAGTCACCGCCGATGCGCTCGGTGAAATGAAGCTGACGCAGCCCTGCGCGATCGATAACGATCACGCGATCGTCGATCGCTTCGAAAATCAATTCGTGCCGGCGTTCTACGTCTTCAACCGCGCGCACGAACTCCGCCACTTTCAGGCCGGCGGCAAAGGCTTCGATCGCATCGAAGCCGCCATCGAGCGCGTCCTCGCGGAGACGGCCGAAGAAGAAGCGCTGAATTAGCGCTCCGCAAAGCAGGAAGTTTAGCGGACGCGACTCGATAGGGTCGTCATGTCGAACGACGCTAAGGCTCGGGCCCCGAAAACGGCAGGCCCGAGCCCGGGACGGCGGCTACAGGCCCTAGCCTACACGCTCGTCACGACGACGATCGTATTGCTGCTCGCGCTCTTCGAATGGGCGACGGAGCGCTACATCTCGCAGCATTCGCGCATCGCGAGCGTCGCGATCGAGATCGCGATCGTCCTTATCGCAGCGCTGATTTTCCGCCCGATCCACCGCTGGATTGAAGCGCGGGTCGATGCCGCGTTCTACCATCGAAGGCGCCTCGCGCTCGAGGCACTCAAGCGTTTCCGGCATGAGTTAACGTCGTTCAGCGACGCGGGGCAACTGCTGCGCCGGGTTATCGAAGCGGTCGAGCATCATCTCGAAGCGCGTGGATGCGCCGTATATCTTGGGCGCGAGACGTTTCGCGCGGAGCGGTCGTCATTCGACGGACCGGCAGCCGACGTCGGCCCGGGCGATCCGCTCTTGGTTCGGTTGCTATCGAGCGGCGAACCCGCGCGGCCGGCGCTGCTGCAATCGGCCGCGCCCGGAACGCATGCATTCGGCATGACGGTGGCGGGCGATTTGGTCGGGTTTCTGGTGGTCGACTGCCGGCAAGGCGAGTACGACGACGAGGAGACGCAGATGCTTGGGGGACTCGCGCAGGATCTGGGCCTTGCGCTCGTCGAGCTCGATCCGCTCCTTCGGCGCACGAGTGCCCGCGCGACGAACATTCCAGCAAATCTCCCACCGCTGATCGGGCGTAGCCGCGAGCTTGGAGAGATCGGGGCCGCCCTCGATCGGTCGCGACTGGTAACTATTACCGGCTCCGGCGGCGTTGGAAAGACGCGCATCGCCCTCGAATGCGCGTCCGAAGCACTGGCGAGCCACGAACACGGCGCATGGTTCGTCGACCTCGCGCCGATCGCCGATGCGAGCTTGATCGCGGCGACGATCCTTTCGTCGTTGAACGTCGCCGGCGGTGAAGCCGTCGACGAATTGCCGCGCCTGCTCGAATATCTGCGCGCGCGCGATGCCCTGATCGTGATCGATAACTGCGAACAGCTCCTGGCCGCAGCCTCCGATATCGTCGCGCAGATTCGCGCGAACTGTCCGCACGTCTCGCTGCTGGCGACGAGTCGCGAACTGCTCCATCTCGAGGGCGAGCACGTCTATCGGCTCGGCTCGCTGCGGCCGGAAGCTGCAGTCGAACTCTTTACGGCGCGCGCGGCCTCGGTGGTTCCGGAGTTCGACGCATCCCCGCACGTTGCGGAGATTCGTAGCATCTGCGAGCAGCTCGACGGCATTCCGCTCGCGGTTGAACTCGCTGCCGTGCGCGTGCGGGCGCTTAGCGTTGCGGAGATCCTCGCCCGTCTCGACGAACGCTTCCGTCTGCTGACCTCGAGCGCGCGCACCGCGCTGCCGCGCCGGCAGACGCTCTGGGCGACGATCGAATGGAGCTACGATTTGCTCGCCGGCGAGGAGCAGTCGCTCTTCCAGCGGCTCTTCGCCTTTCGCGGGAGCTTTTCGCTCGCAGCGGCCGCGGCCGTCTGCACGCAGAACGGGCGCTGCGACGAATACCACGTCCTGGACGTCTTGACGTCGCTCTCCGATAAATCGCTCCTGACCGTGACGCGCGTACCCGAAACGCGTTACCGCCTGCTCGAAACCATTCGAGAGTTCGCGGGAGGGAAGGCCGCCGAACAGCAGGCGCGCGCGATCGTCTCGCACCAGCATGCCGCATACTTTGCAAGCCTCGCGGCGGCGGCCTATCACGAATTCGATTCGCGCCTGCCGCCCGGATGGCTGGAACGGCTTTCGCCCGATATCGACAACCTTCGCGCCGCGTTACAGTGGACGCTCGAAGGCCCCGGCGATCGGCGAACCGGCGCGCAGCTCGCGGCGGATTGCGGCCCAATCTTTCTGCGTCTGGAGCATCTGGCCGAAGGCCTGCGCTGGTGCGATGCGGCTCTCGGGGTAGAGAGCCTCGAACGTGCAACCGCCGGTCGCATCGAATACGTCGCTTCGATGATGCAGAACAACCTCGGGCAGGACCGTCTCGCGCTGGCGAGTGCGGAACGTGCGGTGGGGCATTATCGCGCATCTACCGACGTGCGCGGATCGATCCGCGCGCTCTCGCAGGTTGCGCAGCAGTATGCGAAGGCCGGGCGTTTCGCGGATGCGGTCGCGCCGGCCGACGAAGCGATCCGTGCCGCTCGCGAATTGAACGAATCCCGCGTGCTGATCGGCGTGCTGCGGCGATGTGCTCGTTCGCTCCCGCCTCCCGAAATCGAGCGCGCCCGCCAACGCTACGCCGAAGCGATGGAACTCGCGCGATCGGCCGACGATCGCGACGAACTCTGGCGCGTGCTCGATTGGTGGTCGGCGAGCGAGTTCTACGCCGGCTGCCACGATCGCGCGATCGAATTGGCCGCGGCCGCTCTCACATATGTCGAGGGCGACTCGCGGCTGTACATCGAGATCAATATCGCGCAGTACGCATTCTCGGCCGGTCGCCTCGACGACGCGCGACCGCACGTATATCGCGCCGTGGAGTTAGCGCGCGACCTCCAACACCCGATCATCCTCACGCTGGCGCTAGCGTACGCTTCGGCGTTCCATGCGGATCGCGATCCGCAGGAGGCTGCGGTTCTACTGGGATATGCGACGGCACGCTTGCGCGAATTGGATTGGAGCGGCGACGATGAGGCGTTTGCGATGGCGAGAAAAACCGTCGAGCGAGCGCTCGGCGACCGTTCCATCGACGCATTACTGGAGCGCGGCGCGCGCCTGCGCCAGGAGGAGGCGCTGGCGCTCGTCGCATCCGGATTAGCAGGGGCTAATGACGCCGTTCAACGCGCGCATCTGGGTAGTGACGGTGTCGGTACATTGCTGGGTAAGTGAGTACGTGCCCGAGTCGCCCGAGCAGTTTGTAACGGCCGTATAGGAGCCGCTCAGGGCACCGGTGTTCGGGTCGTACGCGCCGGTGGTGCTGAACGTGCACGTCGTTCCTCCTGCGTAGTCGATCACCATCGTGCCGCTGGTGGCATTCGTTGAAGCGATCGTCAGCGAAACTTGCGCCGTGACGGTTCCACCGGGCTCGACGGCGGTGATCGTGCCGCCTGCCGTTGCATTATGTTGTGCGAGCGTAGCGGTCGCGGTACCGCTCCCGTGCTGCGCATCCTGCATCGTGCCCGAATAGTCGCCGGAGATATTGGCGGCAGGGGCGGCCGGCGCAACGGAATTCGTCGTGCCGGAATTGCACGCGGCCAGCGCGACCACTACGGCCAACGAGACAAACGCGCGGAAGTAATCTCTACACATGCCGTCCACCTTAGCGATGCCGCGCGGGCGGCATCTTCAACGAAAGAGTTTCGAACGCAATATTTTGGGCCCGCTTGGCGACTCGCCATACGACGGGCCGCTTTATACGTGTTATGGATTCTATGGGGGGGTAAGCGCGTCTGTATCCACGCTTTGAAACGGAGGTTTCTATGCAACGAATAGCACGCTCCTTTACGCTTTTAGCGGCGATGGCGCTGTTGCTGGGGTTCGGCGTGGCACGCGTTAACGCACAACCTGAGCCGACTCCCACGCCGTGCGTGAGTGCATCGCCGGGATCCACCGATGCGTGTCCATCTCCATCCCCCAGCGAATCACCCTGAGCCATAAGACCTAAGACTAAAGGGGCGCACGTGCCGCGCCGCTAAACTGCGGCGCGTGCACGCGTCGATTCGACTCGCCGTTTTTTGCGGGCCCTCCTTACCGGCGAGCGATCGTATCGAAGACGAACGCGTCACCTATTTGCCCCCCGCTGCGCGGGGCGATATCGCCAAGGCCGCCGGCGATTACGACGGCATACTCCTTATCGACGGGGTCTTTCACCACGATCTGGCGCCCTCTCCGAAGGAGTGCTATGAGGCGGCACAACGGATCCCCATGTTCGGCGCTTCGAGCATGGGCGCGTTGCGCGCGGCCGAGTGTTGGCCGTACGGTTTTACGCCGCTAGGCATCATTGCGCGATGGTATATGCGAGAGGTTATCGACGGCGACGATGAGGTCGCCGTTCTCACGCATCCGCAGACGCAGGCCGCGCTCACCGTTCCATCGGTGAACGTGCGCTATGTCGCAATGTTGGCACGCAGGCGCGGGATACTTTCTCGAGACGAGGAGCGCGCTCTCGTCGCCGAAGCGCGGTCGGTGTTTTACATGGACCGCTCGTGGGAGGACGTGCTTGAGATGACTCCGTTGCATGCGCGCGCCGCCGTTGAGCGCATCGCGAACGAGGAGGGCGACTTGAAGCGATGGGACGCGCGTTTCGCGTTGCGCGGAATATTGCGTCGCGCCGGTCAGTATGCGGTACGATAACGCCGTGACGCGCTATATGAAAAAGGTTCTGATAGGCGAGAATCCATCCGACGCGGAGTGGTACGAGCATCTGCTGATGTTTAATCGGCTACACCCGGGTGGTACGCCGAAAATATTTCGGCCGTTTACGAACGCCGATCGTCGTTCTTCTTACGAACTCTTAGCCCGGGCGGTAGCGGCGTTTGGACCCGCTGCGAACGTCATCGATATTGGTTGCGGCGACGGGGCACTCGTGCCGGACCTCCGTAGGGTGCTACCGGATGCGCTGATCGTCGGTGTGGATATTAGCGACGTCGAGATCGACGCCGCGCGGTTAAAGGTCGACGATAAACGCGTGCGTTTCATTCAGGCTCATGCGGCAAAGCTCCCGATCGCGAGCGACAGTATCGACGCGGTCGTTTCGCACCTCGCGCTGATGCTGATGCCGGATGTCAACGAGGTACTACTCGAAGCACGGCGGATATTGCGACAAGGTGGACGGCTCGCGTTCGTGGTGGATCATCCGGGAGGCCGGGACGAAGATTCGATGGCGATGTTTGCCAATGCGGGAGCGTCAATTCGTGCACAGTATCCCGGATTCGCTCAGAAGAATCCCGGCGATCAAAACTTTCGTGATGCTACGGCCATCGACGAGCAACTGAAAACGCTCGGCTTCCACAATGTCGTGATGACAAGCATCGTAACAACTGCACAATTAAACGCAGACGCCTATTGGGAGTTCTTCGCGTCGACCTACGTCATCGGCATGTAAGAAGACACCGCACGCACACGCGTCCGCGAGAATCTGCTCGACTCGATGGCCGGCGAGACGATCACGATGAAGATGCCGCTCTTGCTCGTCACCGCCAAGAACGCGGCGTGAAGCCGGCCGGAATGTGGGACCGCGAGGTTCCACTCGAACAGACGTTGTCGCTCGTACCGGAGCTTCGCAAGCGGTTCGGCATCACGCGCGTCGGCGACACCACATGGCTCGACCGCACGGGCATTCCGACGTTTTGCGCGGTCGTCCCCGCGACGAACGATCTAATTACCGTGTATAACGGCAAGGGCACAACGCGCGAAGCCGCACTGGTCAGCGCGGTTATGGAAGCGGTCGAGCGACAGATGGGCGCGAACCCCGGTATGCCGACATTCAAGGAATCGATATCGCAGGTGCAGGCGTTTGTCGATCTCGATATGCTCGGCTTGCGCGAAGACGCGCGCGACCTGGTGGTGGACTGCGTTGAGGGCTTGGACCTGCTAAGCGGCGAGCGCGGACCGGTACCTCTCGCGATGGTGCAATGCCCGTGGTTCGGCGAGAAGCTCTTTCGCTTCACCGACACGAACGGTCTCGCATCCGGCAATACGTTCGACGAAGCCATCTACCATGCGTTGAGCGAACTCTTCGAGCGCCACATATGGTCGGTATATCATGCGCGGTGCCACCTCGTCCCGCGATTCTTCATGGGTCCCGGCGCAACGGATTTGGCACTTGCCGCCGAGATCGAGTTTCCGACCGGTGACCCGTCGATCGACGCGCTCTACGCCCGTATCTCCGAGGTAGGGTTGCGCTTACGCGCATTTTGGCTGGACGAGCCCGGCCTGCCCGCTACGATGATCGCTTCCGTCATGGAGACGGGCGCGACGCCGCCGATGGCGCATATGGGATTGGGATGCTCCCTCTCGCCCACGCACGCACTCTCGCGCGCGATTACCGAGTGTGTCCAGAGCCGTGTGGTCGATATCCAAGCCGCCCGCGAGGACATTCTGCGCACGGGCGACCCAGTAGGCCGAACCGGCGAATATGCACGTCGGCTTGTCGAGCTTCCCCGCAATCGCTGGTATCACGACCTTCCGGCCACATCCATGCGTTTGGCTGATATCCCGGAAAGCAGTACCGCGAGCGTTGGCGCCGACGTGCAAGGCCTCTTGCGAGCGGCGCGGGCGATCGGCGCCATGCGTGCGATTGTGGTTGACATTTCGCCGGCTGATCTGCCGGTTGCGGTCGTGCGGGCGATCGTCCCCGAGATCGAAACACTGGCGGTCAATGGGAGAATTGGCCCACGCATTACCGAGTTGTTCGACCCATTCCACGTGCGGTCCAGCAGGTGTTTCACCGCGCCGGCATAAGGGCGTTTACGTATTTATAAGCATCGCTCGCGAATAGCATCGCGTTCTTACGGAATGAGGAATCCATGAACGATATTCAACGCCGTGCCGTAGCAGCAGGCTTCGTCCACGCACTAGCTCAATCGCGTGAGACGCTCGAAGAATGGTCGCGGCTGTCTAAAAGCGATGCCGTTGCCGTGGGGGCATTCATTCAAAGGACGCTGGGCCTGGCGTCGGCTCCGTCAACCGAAGATTTAAGCGCGATGTCGTCTTACGTGCAAAGCGACCTGCAGGTGCAAATCAAGTCGGTACAAGCGCAAGATCCGGACGTCGTAAACCATACCGGAAGTTTTAT
>DAHUXY010000140.1 GCA_027315505.1 Vulcanimicrobiota bacterium
GCCGAGAGCGACAGGGTGATCGGCTCGGCCTTGGTCCCGAAGCGGTAGCCGAGCGAACCGTTGACGAGGTTGTACGAGGGAATCATCAGTCCGGTCGGATCCGGCATCCCTAAATTGTTGTTCCACATCGGTTGCGGCCCCACGTATTGGTCCCACAACCGGGCCGTCGCGAGATTCGTGCCGGCCGGCATTTCAAACACCACCCCGACGTTGCCCGTGTTCGTCGGTGTCTGCGTGACCGGGAGGCCGTTGTACGAAACGCCGCCGGTAACGTAGTTGATGAACGACGCATGCGTGATCGAATAGCTCCCGAAGATCTGGAGATCGCGCTGCATGTCGGCACTAAACGCGAACGTCAGCCCGGTGTAGCGCGAGGTTCCGCTAGCCGACGAGACCTTGAGGCCCTGGCCGGTGGTAATCGGGATGTTTTGGTTCTGCAGCGTGCTGTCGAACAGGCTGACGCTCGCAGCATTTTCACGGTCGGAACCATCGAGATTCGTTCCGGAGAGGCGTTTGTAAAACTTCAGCCCGCCCTCGGTATCGTCGGTCGCTTCGGGGACCAATCCGACGACCGAGACGCGTTGATAGGGTCCGCCGGGGGACGTCTGCGGATTGCGCACGCCCCGCCCATAGGACACGTAGGCCGCCAGATGACGTGCCACGGCGTAACGGAACGAAGCCGAAGGCTCGATCGCGTGAAACGAGGTGGTGGAGTTCGGCTGCGAGGTATGATTGTTCCCATAGCACGCCGATGCAGGATCCACGCAAGCGGGGAACACGGCTAATCCATTGTTTACGAAGCTGGTGTTGAGCGCGACCGTTCTAACGCTCGGAATAAACTCCGCGCGATCGCTGAGATGGACGTCGTCTTGCGCGAAGAACGCGACGTCTTGCATCCAAAAATCGTTGCTGCGAAAACTGGCTGGCGTCGTAACCGTGGTCGGCGCATTTGGAGCCGACTGCGCCGGATCCGGATTGTAAAACGCATTCCGGGTCTCGTACCGGGAGTACAGGAGGTTGAATCCGGCCGAGAGGTCGTGAGGCCCGTGAATCACGTGATAGGTAAAGTTATCTCCGAGGGCGTTCGAGTACGGGTTGTTGTATTCGAAGCGCGAGGTGTTGTTGGCTTGATCGAAGTTGAAGTCTTTGACGTGAAGCCGGTCGCCGTGGCGATACCACGCCTGGTTGCTGAGGTACGATCCGCGCCCCATATTCCGCGTAAGATCCACGCCGATTAAGCGGGTGGCATTCGTGTCGGTCTTTTGCCAAACGTTTTCGGGTAGCGCCGAGTAAAAGCCGCTGGTCTGCTGGCTATACGGAGTACCGGCGATGGGATTGCCATTGCCGTCAAAGCCGTTCACGCTGACGACGCTGCCGCCGGGGCCCGCGAGGGGCGTAACCGGCACGAGATTGGGGCGATAATCGGTACCGTTTGCGGCGTAACCGAAAATCAGCAGCGATCCGCCGTTAAACAAGTCCTGCAGCTCCGCGAACGTCCCGTAAGTGCTTCCCGGGCCCGCATTGCCGGATCCGAGAATATCGCGAAAGCCTTTCGAAAACGTCCTGCCCTGTGCGACGAGCACGCCCCAGTGCGACGAGAGCGCGCGGCTAAAATCGAAGTGATAGCCTTGCCCGCCGTAACTGCCGGTGGTAAAGCTGGAGCGGAACGACGACGTTTTACTGGGAAGGATCGTATAGAAATCGACGGTTCCACCCAAACTATCGAACGTGCGCGAGGCCGCGTCGCCGGGCCCGAACGTGATACGCGAACCGGAGATAATCGAGAGATCGGGAACCTCGTTCGGCTCCCAAATACCGGTCTGCGGATTGTTCATGTACACGCCGTTGAGCGTGACGCCGAAGAGTCCGTCGTCGACGACGCCGGCTTGATTCGCCCACCCTTGTTTGAAGCCGCGCAGGCTAATCATGCCTTTAGCGGCGCCGGTCGATCCATAGCTCGCCTGCATCACGCCCGGCGCGGCTGCGAGCAACTGCTCGGAGCCCGCGAGCGGCGCCTGGGCCTTGATGATGTTTTGATCGAGCACGACTTGCGTTAACGAAGAATGATACAGCTGCGATTTGCTCGGCGCAAGGCGACGAGGCGCCGAGACGACCACGGCCGCAATGGTGCGAAAGCCTTCGAGCGCGATGGACGCGGCCTCTCCGTCATGCACGTCCACGTTCTGCGATCGCGCGTAATACGATGTCGATTGTGTCGCCAGACGGTACGAGCCGCTCGGAATACTGGGGAAAACAAACGCGCCGTGCGCGTCGGTCGTCGCGCTAAACGAGCCCTGGCCGCCCGCGCCCTCGATAACGATCTGAACGTTGGGAATCGGCCGATGACCGGCCGTTGTCGTAAGAGTTCCCGTTAACGAACTCGTGGATGCGGGTACGGCACGCGCCGGCGCCACCCCGAGCGCGAAAGCAACGACGACGGCAATCGAGAACGCGCCGAGGAGTGAGCGTAGTGAACGCGCCAAAACCGGGACCTCCATAGCAAAAAAAGCGGTGCGTGCCAACGGGCCCGCTCCCGGCAGTGTAAGCAACCGCTTTTAACCTTCGCTTATGAATTGATTATGAAAAGCGTAGCGTTCGATTATGGACGGCGCCGATGCCGCAAACGCCGATCATTCCTCGCCGTCGAAGTACTCGATGGCGTCCGATCGCACGAGCCTCGCTTGCGGAGTGTGAACCATCCATTTTTCGCTGTCGGGGAAATATGCCGACTCCCCGACGTGGTAGAACTCCCACTGCGCGCTATGCGCGTGGTAGGGATAAGGCGTCTGCCCGGGTGCGATTCGCAGACAATGACTCTCAACGCGCGTGAGCGCGTAGGTACCCAAGCGTCTGCCGGTCTATCCGGCCATCCGAGCGGACGCGGTTCTCGAGATTCTCCACGTGCATAAACGCGACCAGCGCTGCCCGCGCGCCGTCATCAAATGCGTCGCCCGGCACCGCGAGCGCACCCACGCGGCGCAATTCGCGCACGATCTCGCGGCCGAGCGCCTCGTCGATTTCCAGCACTTCATCGGGCATAGGCGCGAAGCAATACAGTTTGTGCAACTCCAGAACACGCGCCAGTTCTTCGATCGGAGCGACGTGGTCGTCGATGCGTAGATCGACGTAGCGATCGTTGAACCCCGCGTATCCGCCGCCGGGCCTCTCGATCAGCAACGCGGCGCTCTGCTGGCCGCGCTTGTCGCCGCCCGCGGCCTGTCCCGCGCGCAGCGCCGCAACGAGCCGATCCGCTAAATGCCCCGTGCTCGCCGTAAATGCGGCGGCCAGGGCTTCGACCACGGCGGAACCCGCCAAGCAATTCCCCTGCGCCGCGAAGCCGGCTCCCGCGATGCCGCCGGCCCAGTCGATGCACGACGAACCGGTGAAATTCGCGGCGCGGCCGCTCGCGTCGACGATGCCGATCTGCCGATCTTCGCGCCCGGCGTCGGGCCCGAGCAACGCCGAAAGGACCTCTTGGGGAGCCTCCCCCGCCTGGAGACGTGCGAGGCCGAGCGGACCATAAGCGGTATTCGCAAACGCTTGTGTGGCGATCGCGCCCACGCCCGCCCGCACCCACGGGACGATCGCACCGACGCTCAGAAACTTCGATTGCACGGCGACGCCGACTTCGCCGGTCCGCACGTCGGCGGCAACCACCGAGAAGGTCGAGGGTTGCGGTAGACTCATACGGCGATGTGCGGCCGCCACGAGGAGCGCTCCTGCCGGCCGGCAGGCATGAAACGCTGCCCCAGGTTGCACCGTTACTTCGTTAATACGGATAGCAGCGATCGAATAACGACCGGCCTTTCCGATCCGAAAGGAGCCCCCCGATGCGTCACCTATTTGCGGCCTTCGCCGCGACCTGCGCGGCTCTAGCCCTCCTGTTCGGCGGTTCGTATGCCACGGCGGGAGCGGATCAGATGCCCGACGTCGCTCGTCTCAGCAGCGTCGCCGGCAACGTGACGATCGGCTACGACACTTCGCAATCGATGCAAGCCCGCGTGAACATGCCGGTGCTCCCCGGCCAATACCTTTCCACCTCCGGCGGATCGCGTGCGGAGGTGCAACTCGGTTACGCCGACGCATTGCGCGCGGCGAGCTACACCCACCTGCGTTTCACGAACTTGGACGGCATCGGCGATACCGTCCAACTCGCGGCCGGCACGGTCGAACTTCGCACGCTGCGCGCCTCGAACGACCACCCGCTGATCGAGACCCCGTCCGTCACCGTACGGCCGCGGCAGGCGGGCGCGTATCTCGTGAGCGTCACCCAGGACGGCGGCACGCAGATCACCGTGCGTTCCGGTGAGGCCGATATCGTCACGCCCGGCGGCAGCCAAGAGCTACGGCCCGGACGGACCATGCTGGCCTTCGGCAACGCGAACGATCCCCAATTCAGCTATATCGCCACCGCTCCGTACGACGGCTTCGAGCAGTGGAACGACGACCTCGACCGGCAGTTCGCACAGACCGGCGCCTACCAATACGTCAATCAGTACGTCATCGGGGCGAACGACCTCGACGAGTACGGATCCTGGAACGACATTCCGGGCTATGGAGAGTGCTGGCATCCGAACGAATACGCCGGCTGGGCGCCGTATCAAAACGGCACGTGGATCACCAATAACTATTATGGGCCGACATGGATCGGCTACGAACCAGGGGGCTGGGCACCCTATCATTACGGCCGCTGGTTCTATACGCCGCGCGTCGGCTGGTCGTGGGATCCGGGCCGTCGCGTAGTGCGTCCGTTATGGTCGCCCGCATTGGTCGGATTTTTCGGTTTTACCGCCGGCGGCGTGCATGCCGGCGTGGGCAATGTCGGATGGGTACCGTTGGCGCCGGGCGAAACGCTCCATCCGTGGTGGGGCCCGCATCGCAGCACCACGATCGTCGACAATCATGTGACGATCGCGAACGGCAACCCCGGCTGGCAGCGCCGCTACGCCAACTTCCGAGCGCCGCACGCGATTAGCGGCGTAAGCCTCGCGACCTGGAACCAGGGAAACGTACGCCGCGTCGTATCGTTCGATCCTCGGCAGGTTCGCACCGGGCGCGCCATGCCCGGGGCTCCGCGCATCGTCCAGGTTCAAAGCTCCACCGCGCGACACGAGGCGCCTGCGTACGTTCCGGTCAGGCGCGCGGTGGCTCCCGTCGCGCCCGGCTGGCGCACCTTCGACGGCTCCCGCACCGGAGCGGCGGCGCAACCGCACCTGCAGCGCTTCACGCGCCCGGCCTCCCCATTCCAGCAACACGATTCGCAACCGGCAACGAACGAGCGGCCGCGAGCATACCCCATGCGTGTAGATCCCGTCCGCTCGAATCAGTCACGCGCGAATCCACCTCGCATGGACCAAACGCATGCGACTCCGCCGCATGCTTACCAAACCGCGCCGCGCCGGAACGACCGACAATTGCCCGCGCACGTGGATCAACAGCGCAGCACCCCTGCGCAACGGCGAGCCGAACCTCGGCCGCGCGCGCAACCTAGCGCGCGGCCCAGCGGCGGTTAGATTTCGACGAGGTTCGAACGAGACGCAGCCCTACGTCGAGAACGAACCCTGGACGCTATACGGCGTGCAGCCTTGATAGCCGGACTGGCTTTGCACCAGGGAAACGTACCAGGTGTAACCGGCCGGCAGCGTCGTCCCGAGATTCCC
>DAHUXY010000143.1 GCA_027315505.1 Vulcanimicrobiota bacterium
CGTCACGCTCTCGCCGCAGTATCATCTCGATCGCGATTTCACGGTCTTCGGGCAAGTGACGTCGGGATTCGACGTACTCGCGCATCTCGTCGAATCCGATCGCGTCATTCGCGTCGAGCGCATCGCGGACGTGCGCTTGTAACTACTGAGCTGCGTTGCGCGGAGCCCAGCTCTGCGGCTGGGATTACTGCTTCGAATCGATGAGGATCGTTACGGGGCCGTCGTTGACGAGTTCGACCGCCATGTCGGCGCCGAAGGATCCGAACGCTACCTCGACGCCTAGGGCCCTCACGCGTTCGCCGACGCGTTCGTAGAGCGGGCGCGCCAGCGGTTCTTTAGCCGCCTGGATGAACGATGGGCGTCGCCCTTTGCGCGCGTCGCCCAGGAGCGTGAACTGCGAGACTACGAGCATCGCGCCGCCGACGTCGAGCAACGAACGGTTCATCGCGCCGAGATCGTCTTTGAAGATGCGCAAGTTGGCCAGTTTTTCGGCCATCCAATCCGCATCGGCGCCGGCGTCGTCAACGCTGACGCCGAGCAACACCAGAAGCCCGGCGCCGATACGGCCGATTGTCGTGCCGTCGACGCCCACCGAAGCTCGCGAAACGCGTTGGACGACGGCTCGCACTATTTTGAGAACATGGAAGATATCGCGAAGAACATATTTTCGCGACGCTCCAGGACGCGACGGTAGAAATAACCGGCCCAGTGCGTGCCGAACGGCACGTAGACGCGCATGCGATAGCCCTGCGCGACGAGGTCGCGTTGGAGCCCCGGGCGACAGCCGTAGAGCATCTGGAACTCGAAGCGCTCGGAGGAGACGTTCTCTTCGCGCGCGATGGCCTTGACGGCTTCGATCAGTTCCTTATCGTGCGTCGCGATTCCGGGATAGGTATCGCTCGTAAGCAATTCGCGGGCGAGGGTGAGGTATTGTTCGCGAATCCGCGGCATCTCTTTGATTGCGATCTCGGCCGGTTCGTTGTATGCGCCCTTGCACAATCGCACGCGCGCGCCGATTTCGATCGCGCGGCGCACGTCGGCGGGCGTGCGCTTGAGGTAGGCTTGCAGCACGATCCCGACGTTCTTGTTTTTCGCGAAGGCGCGTTCGAATACGCGGAGGGTCGCATCGGTGACGGAGGAGCCTTCCATATCGATCCGCACGAAGGGGTCGGCGTTGCGCTGGGCGTGTTCGAGGATCCGCGTGAGATTATCGAGAGCGAAATCCTCGTCGATCAGCAGCCCCATCGCCGTGAGTTTGATCGAGACGTTGGTATCGGCACCGCTGGAGCGGATCGCGTCGAGCATGGAGATATACGCATCGCGGGTCTTGAGCGCGGCATCGCGCTCCAGGACGTCCTCGCCCAGAAAATCCAGGGTCGCGCTCATGCGTTGTGCGTTGAGGTCACGAACGCAGCCGATCGCGGCGTCGATGCTCTCCCCTGGAACGAAGCGCTTGGCGAGAAAGAAAAAATTCCGTTGGAAGGTGGAATCTGGGGCGAAAATGCGATCGAGTACAGCCATTGCGGGGCTATAGTACGACGCCCGGCCGGGAAATCCAGGTCTCCACCATCCAAAAGCGGCCTGCCCGGCGCCCGGCTCGCAACGTCCTTGGGGACCGGGCTCCGGCCGGGAGGAGAAAGATCGAGCGCGCTGTGTGTCGCATCACCCTAAAAATTTACAAACAGTGTCGGACGGGCGGCGAGGCCGCGCGCCGATGGACGCGAATGGCGGGGGCATGGCGCAGCGTAATTGGCGGGTTCTCATAGCGGATGACGATCCCGCAATCTGCACCTTGATCGATACGGTTCTCCGAAAGGGGCCGTACGACATGATCATGTGCAACGATGCCGAGAGCGCCCTGGTCTCGGTCGACCGGGACGGCCCTTTCGATATCATCATCTGCGACTTTATGCTGCCCGGTATCTCCGGCATCGATTTGGTCGAACGCTTGCGAGCCAAGGACCGAACGCGCGGCGTACCGATTTTGATGATTTCCGGGCATACGAACTATGCCATGGACGGTCGTGCGAAGAACGCCGGGGCGAATCTCTTTCTGAACAAGCCGTTTACGATTTCGCAGCTCCGTGCGGCGGTGAACCAACTGCTGTCGGATACCGGCAGGAGAGATTCGTACTCCGGCGCTCCTACGCGTTAACCTCGATCGTGATAACATTCGCCGCCGCGATCAAAATCGTTGTGATCGCGCTCTCGCTTGCCCTCGACGTCTTCGCGGTGAGCGTAGGCGTGGGCGTTCGCGGAGTGCCCCGCAAGGAAAAAATTCGGATCGGCGTCGCGTTCGCCACCGCCGAGATCGTGATGAATCTCGCGGGCGCCGCCCTTGGCTTGCTGATCGGGAGACTGCTCGGCGAAGTTGCCGGATATATCGGATTTGTGGCACTGCTCGTCTTGGGCTGCTTTATGATCGTCGAGAGCCGGCGCGAGGCCAGCCATCCGATCGATATGTCGCGCGGTTGGGGGCTCTTTATCGCCTCGCTTTCGATTAGCCTCGACTCCTTGGGCATCGGATTCTCGATCCTGTACATCAAGGTGCCGCTGGTGGAGTCTCTGGCGGTGATCGGCATCGTCTCCATCGCGGCAACGGCGACCGGCATTACGCTCGGACGGCGCCTGGGCGTGCATATCGGCGAACATGCCGAACTGCTGGGCGGCATTCTCCTCGCGCTTACGGGCGCAACATTTATCGTGCTCAAGGCGCTCCACATCGGCTAAACGAAGGCTCGCATCGAGATGCGAGTTGGGGAAGCGATCTTGGATCTGGCGATGGAAACCGGCGCGCCGTCGCTTTTTTTCGTCGGTGTAGGGAAAAACGTCGGCAAGACCGTCGCGATGCGCGCGGTGTACGAGGCGACGGTCCGCGCCCGCATGACCGTCGGCTTAGCGTCGATCGGACGCGACGGCGAGGCCATCGATAGCGGTGACGGCCAGCCAAAGCCGCGACTGTTGCTGCGCCCGGGCGCCGTCATCGCGACGGCGCGGTCCGTATTGCCGCAGTCGCCCGCAAGCCGGATCCTCGATCTCTCGACGCTGGCGACCGCGGCCGGTGCGCTGCTCTACGCGCGCGTCGTGCACGACGGCTACTACGAATTGGTGGGGCCTCCGACCGCCTCCGGCGTGCGCGACGCGATCGCGGGGTTGCTGCGGTATGCCCCGTATGCGCT
>DAHUXY010000087.1 GCA_027315505.1 Vulcanimicrobiota bacterium
CTCGAAGCGGCTCTGCAGATCAAAGAAAAGGTTGGCGGCGATTCGACCGTCACCGTCTTCTCTATGGCTCCCGAATCGCTCAAAGAGACGCTCCGCAAAGCGCTCGCAATGGGTGCCGACGACGCGTTGCTCCTGACGGACGCGGGGCTCGAAGGCAGCGACGTTTGGGCCTCGTCCTACGCCATCGCGCACGCGCTCAAGAAACAGCCGTTCGATCTGCTGATCGTCGGCGGTCTCACGGACGACGGCAGCACCGGCGCCGTGCCGGGTGCCCTGGCCGAATACCTGGGCTTACCCCTAGTGACAAACGCGCGCAAGGCCGACGTGGTCGACGGTAAGTTGCAGATCGAACGCGAGACCGATACCGGCTACCAGATCGTGCACGGCCCGCTGCCCTGCGTGATCACCACCGCGCTGACGTTCGGCGAGCCGCGCTATGCCTCGCTCAAGGGCATCATGGGCGCCAAGAAAAAGACGATCGCGACGCTCGGACTCGGCGATCTCGCCCTGGACCAGCCGGTCGGGACCGCCGGTTCCAAGACCGAGCTGCTCGGCTTCGCGCCGCCCGCCGCGCGCGGCAAGGGCCGCATCGTTGAAGCTGCCGATGGCCCGTCGGGCGCCGCGGCGATCTTCGATTTCCTTAAAGAAAAGAAGCTGGTCTAGATGAAGAACGTCATCGTTTACGTCCAACACAAGAACGGCCAAACGCCGAAGGTCACCTTCGAGCTCGCCACCCAAGCACGCGTTATCGCGGATGCGCTCGGGGGCACCGCGCACGCGGTGGTCGTCGGCGCGGGCTCCAGCGCGCTTGCCGAAAAACTCACAACCTACCCGCTCGATACCGTGCACGTCAACGACGATGCCGACGTCGACGCCTTTCTCCTCGATCCGGTCATCGATTATCTCGAGGCCGCCGCAAAGGCCGTCGGCCCCGCGTTGATCCTCGTGCCCAACACGCTCACCGGGCGTGACGTGGCGGGGCGGCTCGTCGGCCGGTTGCATGCCGGCATCGGCGCCGACGTCACCGAGTTCCGTATCGAAGGCGGCACGGTCGCATGCGTTTCGCCGAAAATGGGCGGCGCCGCGGTCACCACGTGTCTGCTCAAGCCGGCCGATTACGGCATCGCCACCGTGCGTCCGAATGCGTTCGCGGCGACCCCGGGCGGGAGCGGGGCATCGGTTGCCGCGCTGGCTAAGCCGGCCGGAGCGAGCTACGCGCTTGCGGTCGATAAGGATGTAGAAGAAGGCACCGGCGAGATGGCGCTCGAGGAAGCGCCGGCAGTGATTGCCGGGGGACGCGGCTTGGGTGGCCCGGAGCCTTTCGAAACGCTGCTCAAGCCGCTGGCCGACGCGCTCGGCGGCGCGGTCGGCGCATCGCGCGCGGCGGCCGATGCGGGCTGGGTACCGTACAGCCTGCAGATCGGGCAGACCGGTAAAACGGTGAGCCCGAACCTGTATATCGCGGTCGGCATCTCGGGAGCGATCCAACATAAAGTCGGGATGCGTTCCTCGGGAACGATCGTCTCCGTCAATAAAGATGGCCAAGCCCCAATCGCCGAATTCTCGGACCTGACGGTTGTCGGCGACGCCTTTGCCATCGTGCCCGAACTCACCAAGCTGATCCAAGCCTCGAAGGCTTAAAAACACCCATAGCGTGACGAACGCGGGCGTTCCCGCGTTCGTTACGTTGAAAAAGGAAAACGACGTCTTGAAACGATTCGCTCTCGCCGCTCTGATGGCTCTCGGTTTTGCCGCCGCCATTGCCGCTACATCGCCCCACGCCGATGCCGGACTCTTCGGAGGAAAGCCGGCCGCATCGCCGACCCCGTCGGCGTCGCCGTCGCCACTACCGACCGCATCGCCCGAGCCACCGAGCGTCGCGATCCCGCGGCTCCAAGCCAAGCTCAAAGCGAATCCGAACGATCAGCAAGCGCTGGTCGAACTGGCGGGGCAATTCCTGGGAATCAATCGCCCGGACCTCGCCGTGCAGGTCACCCAGCATCTGTTGCAACTCGGCAACAAGACCGCGCAGGTGTACTACCTCGACGGCTATTCGCAGCAGCAGCTGGGGAATATCCCGGCCGCGGTTGCCGACCTCGAGCAAGCCTCCAATCTCGATCCGACGAACCTGGGCGTGCTCGGCGAACTCTCGACGCTCTATCTTCGCACGAACCGTCCGGCCGACGCGGAGCGCATCGCCAATCGGGCCGTGACGTTCAACCCCAAGGAGCCGCAGGCGTACAGCGCCCTAGGCGCCGTCTACGGCGCGGAGCAAAAGTGGGATCAAGCGCGCGCGGAATTTGAAAAAGCGTACGCGCTCGATCCGAAGAGTCCGCAGCCGCTCTACGAGATCACGCAAACCTGGGCCCAGCAGAACAACATCCCGATGGCGTTACAGGCCGTCGATCGCGCGATCGCCGTTTCGCCCAAGGATGTCGATCTTCTCACGCTCAAGGCCGACCTCTACGCTCGCCAGCACGACGACGCGCACGCCTCCTCGGCATACGACGATGCGTTCGTGGCCGCTACGACCGACGACGAAAAGGTCGCGATCCTCGTTCGTAAAGCCGCCTATTTTTCCGGCGAGAAGAAGCCGGCTCAGGCGACGGCCGTTTTCCAACAACTGCTCGCGCAGTTTCCGAAGAACGCGCAGGCGCGCGTCGCCTACGGCGATTACTTCGCCTCGCAGAAGAACATCACCAGCGCGCAGCAGCAGTGGCAGTTGGCGCTCGGCCTCGACCCGAACAACGGCCCCGCGCTCCTCTCGCTCGGCCAGGTAGCCCTTGGGGAGAACAAGATCACCGATGCGATCGGATATCTGAAGCGGCTGACTGCGGCCGCGCCCGACGCGCAGGGTTTTGCCCTTTTGGGGCAGGCGTATTTCGCCTCACACGACTACAACGGCCAACGCGATGCCTGCAGCAAGAGCTTCCAAATCCAGCGCTCGCCCCAGACGCTGGGATGCATCGCCGGTGCGGATTTCGAGTTGAAGAACTACAAGGAAGCCTCGCAGATCTTCGACGTTCTCGATAAAGCCGCTCCGCAGTTCTTGACGGCGCAGCCGGAGTACCTGTTCATGGCCGGTAAGGCGTACCAGCAGACGAATCAGCGCGATAAGGCCCTCCACGCATATCGCCGCGTTCTGCCGCTGATGAAGCGCGGTAGCCCTCTGTACAAGCAGGTCGTCAGCGCGATCGCGCAGCTTTCGAAGCCGCTTCCCGCAAAGAAAAAGAAGGGTTAATCGCCCGGGCGGCAACCTCGTTTGCGCTTCGTCACCGACGATATCTACGGCGACCACCTCCGCGGGCTCGGGCATCCTGAATCGCCCGACCGCGTGGAGGTGGTCGCCGCGCGTTTACGGGCACGCGGGCTCCTCAACCACACCCTCCCCGCCTGCGACGCGACCGACGCCGACATCGCGCGCGTGCACGATGCGGCGTATCTCGAATTGGTCAAACGGGAGATCGGCGCGCTGGAAACGCCGCGCTACCTCTCCACCGGCGACGTGGCCGTCGACGCGCGCTCGCTAGCGGTTGCGCGCCGGGCGGCCGGCGGCGCGATCGTCGCGCTCGAACATGCGGCGGCCACCGGCGAGGCGACGTTCGCTCTCGTGCGCCCGCCGGGCCATCACGCCGAATCGGCGCGCGGCATGGGCTTCTGCCTCTTTAATAATGCGGCGATCGCCGCCCGCGCATATCAAGCGCGCCACGGCGGCGACGTGCTGATCGTCGATTTCGATTACCACCACGGTAACGGTACGCAGAGCGTCGCCGGCGGGGGGCTCTCGTACGTCTCAACGCATGCCTCGCCGGCCTATCCCGGAACCGGAGGAGCGAGTGAGATGCGTGATGACGCGCTGGTGGCAAACGTCCCGCTACCGGCACGCGGTATTGCGACCGAAGCCTTCGTCGCCATTTGGGAACGCCTGTTGACGCAGGTCGCGCGGCGGCTGCGCCCGTCGGCCATCGTCGTCAGTGCCGGCTTCGATTACGTTCGCGGCGACCCGGTCGGCGATTTAGGCGTTGAGATCGAGGCCGCCGGAGCCTTGGCCGCCGCCATCGGCGCGGCGGCCGGAGCGTTCTGCGGCGGTCGCGTAGCCTACGTTCTCGAAGGCGGCTACGACGTCGAGGCGCTCGCAGCGTCGATCGCGCTGATAGCGCAGCGTGTGGATCGCAGCGATTATGCGCCGAGCGGCGCGCACGCGTCCGCTATCCCCGCGCGCGAGTCGTTGCTGCTGGATCGTATCGAGGAACTCTCGGGCGACTAGTCGCCGGAAGCGGCTATGGAACGACCGATACGGCGATGCGTTGAAGTTCGGCGCGGTCGAGCTCGCCGACGAGCGCGAAATGCAAGTGTTGCTCGGACCACGTCAGTAGCGTCGTTGGGCCGTCGACCACGTACTCGGCATCGTGGTGCTCGATCGTGATCTTGGTTGCTTTATAGGCGGAGAGATCGACCGCTGCGCCGCGCGCGTTCTCGAACAGCGAGACGGTGCGGATGCCGTCGGAGTAGAGCAAATGGAGCGTACGAATACCGTGTACGTCCATCACGTCGCCGGCTACGGCGAAGAATCCGTCGGGAAGATACTTGGGGCTGCGCGCCTGGAAACCGGCCGCTTTCACGATGCGGGTGTAATCTTGGCTCGGCTCGCCGGGGTCGGGGCCTTTAACCGACTGCAGATGTGACGGAATCGCGAAGAGCTGGTTCGGAATCGTCTTGGTGAACTGGATGGTGGAATACCGCATCTCGGTAACCAGCGAACCGTCCGGGGCGAACTGTTCTTTCTGCAGGAGCAGTTTGGTCGCGCGATCGATCCAGACGCGCATCGTCGTCTGCCCCGTGTATTTGTTAACCAGGGCGATGACGTCGGTGCGGCGGCCGGCGATCGATTCGCTCGGCTCCGCCAACGCGCGGTAGTTGCTCGCGAGCAAGCCGAAATTATCGTCTTCGGTAACCTGGTCGTCGCTCGCGTTGTCGTGCGTTACCACGATGCGCTTACGTTTGATGTCCACCGAGTAGGTGATTCTTCCGCGTGAGACGATCGAGTCGCCGTAAAGATCCTGCGGCGCGAGGTACCATCGGCGCGTCAAATTCGGCGCGCGATGATAGACCCGGTAAACGGCGGCCTCCGATTGCTTCTTGCCGATGCGCATCGTTTGCACTTCGCCGATGTAGGAGACGTGTGCCGGCGCCGCCATCGCGTCGCGTAGCAGCGCGATGGAATCCGGCTTCGGCGCGGAGGCTCCAAGCGTCAGCGCGAGAGCGCAGAGCGCCGCCGCGCAAGCCGGAACACCGCGCTTACGGAGATCCATTCGATTCCGATGTCGAGCCGGTGAGCGCGATCGCTTGCTGATCGGTGCCGATGTTGTCGCTGGCGAGCGTGGAGGGTACGACCGAGCCGCCTTCGCTAAACGGCACGGTGCGCGTGAGCGCGGCATGATCGTTCAAGTAGAACGCCGCTTCGATCGAAGGCCGAGCCGGGCCGTGGTACAGCGTCGTCGCCCCAAAGTAGGCGGCGACCGCGAGTGCCGCTATGGCAGGTACGGCAACGGCCGGGCGCAGGAGGTTGGCGAAGGCCGCAGCCCAGCCGGCGCGCCGCGCGGTGGGTTCGCGCTCTATGCGCTCCCAGATGCTCGCGCTCATGCCGTACGGCAATTCACGCTCGGTGTGTTTGGCATGCGCGCGCAAAAGCTCGCCGAGCCGCGCCTCCGCGTCGTAGGCGGCCGTACACGCGTCGCATCCGTTCAGATGCGCGAGAATAGCCGCATCTCGCCCGGGAGCGCATTCGCCGTGCAGGTAGTCGATAAAGTCGTCGTGGTTAAGGTGTTCGTTCATGTTGATGTCGCCGAATAGTGCTGGATGAGATTGCGGAGTTGGCTGCGAGCCCGATGCAACCGCGAACGGACTGTCCCGATAGAACAACCGACGATATCCGCAATCTCTTGGTAGCTGTACTCCTCGAGGTCCGCAAGGATCACGACCTGTCGCTGATCTACCGAGAGCGCCTGAAGCGCTTTCGAGATCGGTTCGCTGAGCTGCCGCTCGACGTACTCGTCGATCGGCGTTACGGCCAGGGGCCGCTGCCCTCCGAACGCTTGAGGGGCGTTATCTTCAGGGATCTCTTCCTGATAACGTCCTTTTCGACGGCGAAGTTCATCGCGATACAAATTCGTGACGATGCGATAGGCCCACGAGAGGAAGGAGGTCCCTGGGACGAAGCTGCGCCATGCCCGGTAGACGCGGATGAAGGCCTCTTGCGTGAGGTCCCGGGCATCCGCCTCGTTGTGGGTCAGGCGGAGGGCAAAATTATAGATTGCCTTGCCGTACTGCTCGATCGCCTGTTCGAGGAATGCACGCTGTTCTTGCGTGGGCGGGTCGAACGGTTTGCGCGGTGCTGCCATCGGTTGCTCGCCTTATACCCGTTTAGCGCGCTACCGCCTCCTGCCGATGCTATTCCGTTCGCCAGAGGACGCGGGCCACGCGCCACAGGGCATAGGTGACCAGGATCGTGATGATCAGCACCAGCCCGAGCTCAAGGAAGACGATCCCCGCGTACTGGCTGCCGCCGCACATGGCGACCACGCCGGCGAGCAGCGAGAGCTTGGCCCGCTCGAACGGATTGCTCTCCATGCCCGCAATGCTGCGGGCCTCCGCCATCACGCCGCTGGGGTCCCAGCCGGCCGTATCCACGACGTAGGCGACCCGCCCCTGAGGGGTTACCAAAAACAGCTTGTCATTGTGGATGAAGTTGTTCGAGCTGACGCGCAGAGAATTGATGCCGAATTGGTCGAGCACGCGCTGGATCGAGGAGCCCGTTCTGCCTGACAAGCATGAGGCGTACGCCGAGATCACCCGCCGGATCGGCAACACGATCGCGGTGGCCGGGGGTGAGCACGAGTACACCCGGTGGGGACTCCAGCGCCTGATGGCGCAGAAGGCTGCCCACGTATACCAGCCGGATACGTACTGGGCCGGCGGCATCAGCGAGATGGTGAAGATCGCGGCGATCGCCAGCGTTCACGACGTTCAGCTGATTCCCCACGGCCACTCCGTGCCAGCCAACGCCAACCTCAGCTTTGCCTTGTCACCGGCCCTGACACCGCTGCTGGAGTACCTGCT
>DAHUXY010000168.1 GCA_027315505.1 Vulcanimicrobiota bacterium
CGTCACCGGCGCTGCCGGCCAAGTTCTTCTAGCGCTCCAGCGTCGCAAGGAAGGCGTTTGCGACGGGCGGTAGCGCGCGATCGTGGGCGGTGACGATGCGGAAATCGCGATCGAGGGCGAGATCGTCGATCGGTAGTGCGCGCACGCTGCCCATGGCGAGCGCGCGTTCGACCGCGAGTTCGGAGAGGATCGCGACACCCCAGCCGGCTTCAACGGCGCAGACGATCGCTTCACCGTTCGGGAGTTCGATGGCGATCGGCGGCGTAACGCCGCGGCGCAGTAGCGCTTCGTAACCATGATCGCGCGTCCCCGAACCCGCTTCGCGGCTAACGAACGCGTATGCGGCGAGCGCTTGCGCGGTGATGCTCGTTGCATCGCTGAGCGGATGGCCGCTCGCAGGGACGATTAAGACCAAACGGTCGCCGCCGAAGCGACGCACGTCGACGCCGGTTTCGTCGACGCCGCCTTCGACCAAGCCGATCCCCGTTTCGCCCGCGAGCACGCGCGCGACCACCGCGCTGGTGTTGACGATTTCGACGTTCGGTGTGACGCCGGGATGGTTCGCGCAAAACGCGCGCAAGGCGCCGGGCAGCACGTAGGATCCGATCGTTAGCGTTGCGGCGACGTGCAATTCACCGCGTTCGCCCCGCGCGTATTCGTGCACTTCGCGAACGAAGGCGTCGATCTGCTGCCCGATGCGCTCCGCGCGGGCCGCGACGAACAGGCCGGCTTGGGTGAGCTGCGGGCGCCCGCGTTGGGGTTCCATCAGCCGGATTTCCAGGGACCGCTGGAGTGCGGCGAGCTGCTGGCTGACGGCCGGCTGGGTGATGCGGAGTGCGCGCGCCGCCTTCGTGAAGCTGCGCTGCTTGGCAACTTGGCGGAGCGACTCGAGCTGGCTCAGCGTTATATCCATAAGTAATACTATAGCAAATCAATGGAAATAATGCTTTGACTTATGATCGCTCTGGATTTACGATGGGTGTGTTGTGAACCATGCGTGCGCTCTGCACGCCTCGCGCAACGTCAAGGAGCCTGACTCGTGAAAATTCTCCCCGGCCTCATCCTGTGCGTGGGGATCGCGCTCGTCGCGACCCTGCTGGGCTGGTGGTTTCCGCTCATCGGGGGGCCCGTTTTCGGAATCCTGATCGGGGTCGCGATCACGGCGGTGCGCGCGCCGGCCGCGCCGCTCGTCCCGGGTATCGCCTTTTCGAGCAAGAGCCTCTTGCAGTGGTCGATCGTGTTGCTCGGCGCGCATCTCTCGCTCGCGCAGATCGAGCGCGGCGGCGCGGCGTCACTTCCGGTCATGCTCGGAACGCTGGTGGTGACGCTGACGCTCGCGTATCTGGTCGGCCGTCTGCTGGGGCTGGATAGGGACTTGCGCCGTCTGCTCGGCGTCGGCACGGCGATCTGCGGCGGTTCCGCGATCGCGGCGATGGCGAGCGTGATCGAAGTCGAGCAATCGGACGTCGCGTACGCGATGGGAACGATTTTCTTCTTCAACGTGGTTGCGGTGCTGACGTTTCCGGCGCTCGGACACCTGATGCATCTCTCGCAATCGGCGTTCGGCCTGTGGGCCGGTACCGCGATCAACGATACCTCGTCGGTCGTCGCCGCGGCGTTTTCGTACGGCCACGCCGCCGGCAGCGCATCGGTGATCGTCAAGTTGACGCGAACGTTGCTCATCGTGCCGATCGTCGCGTTTTACGGGTGGAAGCGCATGACGAGCGCGCGGAAAGGCGATACGCCCATCGCTTGGAGCGCGATCTTTCCGTGGTTCGTCGTATGGTTCATCGTCGCCGCGGCGTTGAACTCGTTCGGCGCGATTCCGGCCGCGTTCGCGCAGCCCATCCAGCAGCTCGCGCTCTTTACGATCGTTGCCGCGCTCGCCGGCGTCGGGCTGTTATCCGACGTGCAGAAGATGCGCGCCGCCGGTTTGCGCCCGCTAGCGCTCGGCGCGATTCTCTGGGTGGCCATCGCCTGTTCGAGCCTGCTCATCGCGCACTTCGGGCACATCGGGTAGTCGCACTTCACGAGCGAAACGACGTCATGACGTGATGCCGGAACTGCTGGGTGAGTTCGGGCTGGTAGCGTGAAGGCTCCCACATGAGGCCGATGCTGCGGCGGCAGACCGGCTCGCCGATGCGAATATTCGGCGGCGCGCCTTCCAGCGGGGCGAGAGCGGCGGGGATGATCGCGACACCCAAACCCACGGCCACCAAGCCGCGCAGCGTCGCGATCTCCTCGCCTTCGAACGCGATCTTCGGCGCAAACCCCGCCTGCGCGCAGAATGCGTCGGTGAGCGTGCGTAAACCGTAGCCTTCGCGCAGACACACGAACGTGTCGTCGCGCAACTCGGCCAGATTCACGACGCGGCGTTTGGCGAAGCGGTGCTCGCGCGGCACCACCAGGAACAATTCTTCCGATGCGAGCTGCACCGCTTCGATGCGTTCGCTTGCGGGCGGAACGGGCGAGACCAGCGCGAGATCGACATCGCCCGCTTCCAGTTCCGCGAGAATGATGTGCGAGGCATTCTGCAAGAGCTGAAAGCGCGCGCGGGGGTGTTGGGCCCGAAAGCTCGCGATGAGATCCGGGACGATGCGCGTTCCGAGAGCGTGAGCGAAGCCGAAGGCGATCACCCCGGCATCGCGGTCGGCGAGGTCGCCCACCTCGCGGCGGCCGGCCTCCAGGGCCGCGAGCGCGCGCTCCGCATACCCCAAGAACGCCCGTCCGTAGCGATTGAGCCGCACCGAACGGCCGCGGTGATCGAAGAGGGCCACCCCGAGGTCACGCTCCAGGCGGCCGATCGCTCGGCTCAGCGCAGGCTGGGTGATCGCCAGCTCCTCGGCGGCCTGGGTAAAATGCTCGGTTCTGGCCACCACCCGGAAGTAGGCCAGCTGCTGAAGTTCCATAACCGGGTATTCATTCCATCAACGACATAAATCTTTCTTCTTGCCGTCATTGGAGGGTACGGTTTGGAGGAGTAAGATGGTGGGGCTGAGCTAGAGCGAAATGCCTGGTTCGGATTTTTCGCGTTTGCTCGTGCGAGCAGGTCAGACGGAGTACAAGAGTGCCGGACACGATGGTTCACGTTACCCTCCCCGAGATGGGGGAGTCGGTCACGCAAGGCGCGATCGTGGAATGGCGCAAAAAAGTCGGCGACTTCGTGACCGAGGGCGATACGCTGGTCGATATCACGACCGACAAAGTAGACGTTGAAGTCCCGGCGACGGCGACCGGCGTCATTACCAAATTGATGGCGGCCGAGGGCGAGAGCGTCGACGTCGGCGCGCCCCTGGTCGAAATCGACACCAGCAAAGTTGCGAGCGCGAACGGCGCGACGCGCGCGAACGGCGCAGCCGCGAGCGTTCCCGAACGCGTTGAGAGCGCGCCCAAGCAGGCTGCGCGCGAGCCGAAGCTGATCGACGTGACGCTGCCGGAGATGGGCGAATCCGTCACCGAAGGTTCGATCATCGAGTTCCGCAAGAAGATCGGCGAATACGTCAACGAAGGCGATACGATCGTCGAGGTGACCACCGATAAAGTCGACGTGGAAGTGCCCGCCCCAAGTTCGGGCGTCGTCACGCAACTCTACGCGCAGCCGGGCGACACCGTCACCGTCGGCGCCAAGCTGGCCCAGATCGACGCGAATGCGGCGCCGAGCGGCGGCTCCGTAAAACCGGGCGCAGTACCGGCCCCCGCGCCGGCGCAACCCGCGGCCGCCGTGCCCGCACCGCCGGCGACACGCGCCGCCAACGCCGTTGCATCACCGCAGGCGCAGCGCGTTGCGCGCAAGCTCGACGTCGATCTCGCGCTCGTGCGCGGCTCCGGGCCGAGCGGTATGATTCTGCGCGCCGACGTGCAAGCGCAGCGCGAGAGCGCGAAACGCAAAGCGCCGAGCACGTCGGCCGCGCAGCAAACCGTGCCGCTGGCCGCCGGCGCCAACGTCACGACGCTCAAAGGCCCCGCCGCCGCGTTGATCGGCTACATGGAGCAGTCGCTCGCGATTCCCACGGCCACGAGTTTCCGCACGCTCGCGGTCGACGCGATGGACGCGCGGCGCAAGCAGCTTAATGCCGCACTCAAGGCGGCCGGGCGCAGCGAAAAGATTTCATTCACGCATCTGGTTGCCTACGCGCTGGTGCGCGCGGCGCACGAGATGCCGTTTATCACCTATAGTTTCCGTCGCGACGAAAAAGGCGTTCCGCAACGCGTCGAGCCCGGCGTCCATCTCGGCCTTGCCGTCGATAGCGAGCGCAAGGACGGGACGCGATTCTTGGTCGTCCCGGTCATCAAACATGCGGACGCGCTCGATTTCGCGGGCTTCTATGCCGCATACCAAGCGCTGGTAGCGAAGGCTCGCGATAACAAACTCGGTGCCGACGATCTGCAAGGCGCGTCGTTTACGTTGACCAATCCGGGCGGCATCGGCACCGTCGCGTCGGTACCGCGTCTGATGGCGGGGCAGGGCGCGATCCTGGCGACGGGCGCGATCGGCTATCCGGCGGGCTTCGCCGGTGCGAACGAAGCGGCGCTGCAGCAATTGGGCGTAGCGAAGGTCATGCAAATGACCAGCACCTACGACCACCGCGTCATCCAAGGCGCGCAATCCGGCGAATACTTGCGCCGAGTCGACCAGTTCTTGCAGGGCGTCGACGGCTTCTACGACGCGATCTTCGCGTCGCTCGCGCTCGGTGCGCCGGCGGCGGCCCCGGTTGCGCGCGCGGCGCAGGCTCCGGCCGTGCGCGAAGAACCGGTCGCGCAGAACGTCTCCGACGAAATGCTGCGCGCGGTTGCCGCGGGTATGGCGCTCGTATCCGCGTATCGCACCCACGGGCATCTCGCAGCGCAGCTGGACCCGCTCGGCTCGCAGCCGGCCGGCGACCCCAAGCTCGACCCGGCCACCTACAGCCTCAGCCCCGCACTGCAGAGTGCGATCCCCGCATCGGTGCTCAACGTAAAACTCCCGGGCACGACGCTGGCGGATATTCTGCCGCGCCTGCGCGAGACGTACAGCTCGACGATTGCGTACGAGTTCGAGCACATCTCGAATACCGAGCAGCGCCGTTGGCTGCGCGAGAATATCGAATCGGGCGCGTATCGTCTCGCGCTGAGTCGCGAACGTCAAGTGGAATTCCTCGCGCGGCTCACGCGGGTGGAAACGCTCGAACGCTACTTGCGCAAGACGTTCATCGGGCAAAAGACGTTCTCGGGCGAAGGCCTCGACATGATGGTGCCGATGCTTGAAGAGGCGTTGGATATGCTCTCCGACGACGGCGTGCCGAACGCGGTGATCGGTATGGCGCACCGCGGGCGCCTCAACGTGATCGCACACGTCGTCAACGTTCCATACGAAGAGATCGTGGGCGAATTTGAAGCCGCGCACCAACGCGGCGAAGTGGGCGGCGACGACGTTACCGGCGACGTGAAGTACCATCACGGCGCGACCGGCGTGTACACGAGTTCCGGCGGGAAGCAGATTATGGTGACGCTCGCGCACAACCCGAGCCATCTCGAAGCGGTGGACCCGGTGGTTGAAGGCCGCGCGCGCGCCTTGCAGACGGACCACGCCCACAATCGTCCGGCGTACGACGTCAAACAAGCCGCACCGATTCTCATTCACGGCGACTCGGCGTTTACCGGCCAAGGGATCATCTCGGAAGTTTTCAACCTTCAATCGCTCAACGGCTATGCGACGGGCGGTACGCTGCACATCATCGCCAACAATCAAATCGGGTTTACGACCGATTCGCGCGATTCGCGTTCGACCCGTTACGCATCCGATCTCGCGAAAGGCTTCGACGTGCCGATCGTGCACGTCAACGCCGACGATATCGACGCGTGCATCTCGGCGGTGCATTTGGTGCTCGAGTTCCGCAAGCGGTTCGGGCGCGACGTGCTGATCGACTTGATCGGCTACCGCCGCCCCGGCCACAACGAGCAGGACGAACCGGCCTACACGCAGCCGTTGATGTACGAGAAGATCAAGGCGCATCCGACCGCCCGCGAACTCTTTGCGAGCAAGTTAATCGCGCAGGGCGTTATCGATGCGGACGCGGCCAAGAAGATGGTGGACGATGCCACCGCGCAACTTCAGGAGGCCTACAAGGCCGTCAAGAGCGAGCGCGGGCCGGGGCTGATCGAAAAAATCTCGCAATCGGCGCCGCTCCCAACCGCCACGCTCGTGCCGATCGAGAAGCAGAAGCTCCTGGCGTGGAGCGAAGCGCTGGTCGGCGTGCCGGACGGTTTCACCATCAATAAAAAGCTCGTCACGCAGTTCGACCGGCGCCGCGCGCTGATCGCCGAAAAAGGCCTGGTGGATTGGGGCATGGCCGAAGGTTTGGCCTTCGCGTCGCTGCTTGCGTCGGGCGTGCCGATTCGGATCACGGGCCAGGATACCGAGCGCGGAACGTTCAGCCATCGTCACGCGGTGTTGCACGACCCGGCGACCAATCGCCAGTTCGTGCCGCTCCAGCACCTGGCCGATGCCGCCGCGTCGTTCGAGATTCACAACAGCCCGCTCTCGGAGTACGCCTGCGTGGGCTTCGAATACGGCTACGCCGCCGCGGTACCCAAAGCGCTCGTCTTGTGGGAAGCGCAGTTCGGCGACTTCGTGAACGGCGCGCAGATCATTCTCGATCAGTTCCTCGCGGCCGGGCAGGCAAAGTGGGGGCAGACGTCGCGTTTAACGCTGCTGCTGCCGCACGGTTACGAAGGGCAAGGGCCGGAGCACTCCAGCGCTCGCCTCGAACGCTTCCTCCAGCTCGCGGCCGAGGGCAACCTGCGGGTCGCGTATCCGTCGAACGCGGGGAACTACTTCCATCTCTTGCGCATGCAAGCGGGTTCGCCGAACCCGGTACCATTGGTGGTGATGACGCCCAAATCGTTGCTGCGCCAAGAGATCGCTTCGGGCAGCATCGACGACATGGCAACCGGTGCGTTCAAACCGGTGATCGACGATCCGAACGTCACCGATCGCTCGAAGATCGAGCGCGTCATCCTGTGCACCGGCAAAATCTATTACGATTTAGTTGCCTCGCCGGCGTACGCAAACATGAAGAAGACCGCGATCGTGCGCATCGAGATGCTCTCGCCGATTCCGGCTACGGAAATCAACGCACTCTTCGAGACGTATCCCAATCTCAAACGCGTCGTCTGGGTGCAAGAGGAGCCGAAGAACATGGGCGCTCGCGGCTACGTGCGGCGTCGCCTGCTCGAGCGTTTCGATAAGCCGCTCGATATCGATTACGTCGGGCGCGGGTACCGCGCGAGCCCATCGGAAGGTTACCCGGGCGCGCACGCGGTCGAGCAAGAACGCATCATCGCCGCGGCGTTGACCGAGTAGCGTGGCGAGCAAACGCGAGATCGGCGAGGCGTTGCTGCGGCGCGTCGATGGCGAGCGTGTTGCCGATAATCTCGCCGGTGCCTATGCGGATATCGCGCCGGATTTCGTGCGCTATCTCACGGAGTTTGCGTTCGGCGAGATCTACGCCCGCGAGGGCGACCTCAAACAGCGCGAACTCGTGGCGATCGCGTCGCTCGCGACCATGGGCGGGTGCGACGCGCAGCTGGAGACGCACGTGCACGGGGCCTTCAACGTGGGATTGAGCCAAGACGAAATCGTCGAGGCGGTGATGACGTTGATTCCCTACATCGGTTTTCCGAAAGCGCTCGTCGCGATGGCGACCGTCAAACGCGTGGTCGAGAAGCGCTCCCGCGCGGCCGGATTCTAGGCGAACTGCTCGAGAAGCTCGCCGATCGTCGGCTTGGCGACGAACAATTTGCGCGTGGGATCGGCAAGGAAGCCCCGTTCCAACATGCTATCGAACAGGGCCAGGAGATGGTCGTAGAAGCCGTCGACGTTGAGTAACCCGATCGGCTTGTCGTGAATGCCGAGTTGCCGCCACGTCAGGATCTCGCAGAACTCGTCCATCGTGCCGACGCCGCCCGGCAACGCGATGAAGCCGTCGCTCAGATCGGCCATGAGCGCCTTGCGTTCGTGCATGCTGCGCACCACATGCAGTTGCGTGACGCCGCCGTGCGCGATCTCCGCGCGTTCGAGCGCCTCGGGGATGACGCCGATCACTTCGCCGCCCGCGGCAAGCGCCGCGTCCGCGAGCGTGCCCATGAGCCCGACGCGCCCGCCTCCGTAAACGATGCCGTACCCGGCGCGCACGATCGCTTGCGCGACCTCGCGGACGACCGGGTCGAAGGCGCGGTCGCGGCCGGAGCGCGCGCCGCAGAAGAGGCAAAGCCGGGGCATACCGCGCAGCGCTTTAGGCAAGCGGAATATACGCGCCTGCCGGAGCAAACAGCGGGGATGCCTAGCGACGATCGGCGGCTCGTGTACTCCAGCGAATCCGGCTTTCTCGCCGAGCCGAAGCCCGTGCGGCAGAAAGCCGCCGGCCCGGCCGGCAAACCGAGCCTGCCCCAAGACGGCGTAGTGCGGATTGCACGCGAGCGACGGCGCGCGAGCACGGTGAGCCTGGTGCACGGCGTGAGCGAACGCGAGATCGCGGAGGTGGCAAAGGCGCTCAAACGCCACTGCGGCACGGGCGGAACCACGAAGAACGGTACGATCGAGATACAAGGCGATCACCGCGAGAAGATTGCCGCATGGTTCGAGGCCCAGGGCCGCAAGGCGAAGCTCGCGGGTGGCTAGCGCGCTCCCCGGCCCAAGCATGTGGGCGACCGCGCGCGCACTACTGCCCACGCCGTATCGCGCGCTGCCCACCTTTCTTGCAACCACCGCCGCGCGATACGGCCCGGTTTCGACGTTCGCGCTGCCGTGGCGACGATTCGTGTTCGTCAACGATCCGGAGGCGATCAAGGCGGTCTTCGTAACGCAACAGCACGCGTTCGTGAAATCGGAGGGCGTGCGAACGCTGCGCATTCTGCTGGGCGAAGGCTTGCTGACCAGCGAAGACCCGTTGCATCGCAAGATGCGCCGCATCGTGCAGCCGGCGTTTCACCACGCGCGTATCGGTGCGTACGGCGTGACGATGCTCGAGCACGCGCGTGAGTTCGTGGCCGGCCTTCACGACGGCGAAACGTTCGATATGCACGCGGCGATGAGCGAACTCACCCTCAAGATCGCGGGGAGCACGCTGTTCGGCGCGGATACGGCGGATCAAGCGCAAGCGGTACGCGATGCGTTGCACGAAACGATGGACGTCTTTCCCGGAGCGATCGGCCCGATCGGCAAGCTGCGCCGCCGATTGCCGCTGGCATCGACGCGGCGCTTCGAACGCGCCCGGGCGACGCTCGACGCGATCGTCTACGGCCTAATTGCCGAACGGCGCCGATCGGCAAGCGAACGCGGCGACGCGCTCTCGCTGCTGCTTGCGGCCGGCGAGGCCGAAGGCGCGGATCGCCCGAGCGACGAGCAGATCCGCGATGAGGTGATGACGCTATTCCTTGCGGGCCACGAAACCACGGCGAACGCGCTGACGTGGACGTGGTATCTGTTGGCGTCGCATCCGGAAGTCGTCGAGCGTCTTCGCGCCGAGAGCGCGGGCGTTGATTTTAGCGCG